>NZ_MCUF01000060.1:0-39081 GCF_002873615.1 Shewanella sp. 10N.286.51.B7 | reverse complement strand
AGAAGTATTAATTGTTTACAGAGTTTATTTGACTTCATTTTCATTTGATTCAAAATATTTTTTCACAAAAGTAAGTAAATCAAAATGGATGCATTTAGATACAGTATTCTCTCAACTAATTATTTTTTCATCTCCTTTTTTTTTATCACAGGATCATAACTTAGAATCCAGTGATCTAGGCGTATATAACCTTTCACTGCAAATTGTTATAGCTAGCCTAATAATCGTCTCAGTTTTTCAAATTTATATTAGTCGAATCGTAAAGTCTGGGATTAATAGAAATAGTTTAAAGCTCATAGTTACTCGTTTCTTTCAGTTTTCGAGCGCATATATACTGCTTTTATCGTCTGTTTCACTTTTTTTCTATTTTAACTATAATTTAATCGGTCACGAATTCAGTGAACTGTATATTTATATTTTCTATATGTCTTTTGCGGGAGTTTTCTCATTAGGTAGTAAATTAATGTTACCCGTATTCATCCGGATCGAGCAAACAAGATACGTAAGTCTTACCACCATTTTTAGCGGTCTAATTAGCCTATTATCCTCTTTTTTCTTAATTAAGTTTTATGGTTCAAATGGTGCAATAGCAAGCTTTTGTATTGGTTATGGTATTTCGTTTATATTTTTTTGTTATAAGTTTCTAGGAGTATTTAAGAATGAACGATAAAATTGCTAGGGTGAGTTTAGAACACCGATTTTATTCTTATAAAGGCCATGTTTATACTAAGCTAGCGTTTTCATATTCATACTGGGAAGACTATCTATGTTTTTTTGATAAAGTTGAAGTGATCGCAAGAGTACTAGAAGTAGATAATATAAATGAGGGGTTTAAACGAGTTGATGGTATTAATGTTTCTGTCCTTGCTATGCCTTATTATTTAGGTGTTAAAAGCTTTATTTACAAACTGCCTGCATTAGTAAAACAAGCATATATATTAGTTACAGCGAAGGATTTTTTTATATTAAGGAGTGGGAATGTTTCTAATGTTTTATGGCTATTCATTATTTTATTTAGAAAGAATTACCTTCGAGAATACCCTGGTAATATATATGAGGGAGTAACAGGGTTTGCTGGTAAAGGTACGCATATAAAATTACTTGCCATTTTTTTAAATATTCTTGCTAAAAAGCAAGCCTTATCTTCCAAAGCGAATAGTTTTGTAAGTGTAGATTGTAAGCGAATTTATGAATCTACTAAGCCTAGTTATGTGTTTTCAAGTTTTAATTTAGATGAAATAAAAACTAGAAAATTAAATTTTGAACAAAATAAAGTATTTACTTTGATTTCTGTAGGGCGGCTGGAAGGCGAAAAAGGACATAGGGATCTAATACAAAGTTTAGCGCTTATAAATACAAGGGTTAAGTTGATAATTGTAGGAGAAGGTTCCCAAAAAGTATATCTAATGGATGTTGTGAAAGGCTTGGATTTAGATGTGAACTTTGTTGGTGCAATAGTCGATAGAGAAAAACTTTTCCAAACAATTCAAAAAGCTGACCTTTTTGTAATACCATCCCACACTGAAGGAATGCCTAGGTCACTTCTTGAAGCTATGGCCATTGGTTTACCTTGTATTGGTACCAATGTCGGGGGGATACCGGAAGCACTAGAAAGTGAATATTTAGTACCTGCCAATGAACCCAATAAATTAGCAAAGTTAATTGAAGAATTAACAAATGATAAAGATAAAAGGCTTAGTATGGCTATGAGAAATTTGGAATTTGTTAAAAACCGGTATTCAAGCAAATCAATGGGCAAGTTAAAGGTTGACTTTTGGGGGGAATTGTACAAGTGATTAGGTTATTGCGTGAATTAATATATCAATTCAGGTTTGGCATCCCAATTTGGTTAATTCAACTCTTTACGTCCTGGCTACCTGACATATCGGTATTCATTAGATTTAGGGGTTTGTTAGTTTCTATTTTCCTACCAGGGAGACCTAGAAATTTAACATTAGGGCGAGATGTTACCATTCTTGCGATTAACCGGCTTCGCCTTGGTGATGATGTTTATATTGCGAAAGGTTGCTGGCTAAATGCGATTGGAGGCATAACTTTTGAAAGTGAGGTAGTCTTGGCACCATATGTAGTTATGTCATCAAACAATCATGGGTTCAAAGGTGGTTCTGTTAAGCGTGGGGGGGCACATCCTGGCCCAATTAAAATTGGCTTTGGTACATGGGTTGCGGCCCACTCTGTGATTGCAGCCAATGTAACCGTAGGTAAAGGTAACTTAGTTGCAGCAAATAGTGTGGTTACTAAATCTACACCTAATAATAGTGTCCAAGCTGGAGTACCTGCAAAGCACATAAAGACAAGGGTCGATAATCCGTCAACAATTAACAGTAAGCATGATATTAAGATATGAAAAAAAAAATATGCATTCTCGTGACTGATGCGGTCTCATTTAACTACTTAATGAAAGGGCAGTTGGAATACCTCTCTAATTCTGGTGAATATCAAATAACATTAATATCAGGTGGCGATAATAAACAAAGATCAGTTCTAGAAAACAGAAATGTGGGGAAATATATCTATTTTCCTTTTAGTCGTCAGATTAACATTAAAAGCGACATTTTATGTTTATTTAAGCTTTTCATTTTTTTTGCTATCAACAGATTTGATATTGTTGTTTACTCAACCCCCAAGGCTCTTTTGTTAGGTTCTATAAGTTCATTTTTAACATTCCAAAAAAAACGAATTGCGATTGTTAGGGGGCGAATTTATGAAAATTACTCAGGGAGAAAACGTAAATTTTTTGAGTCTTTAGATAAACTGTCTTTAATGATTAGTACTAAGTCTATTTTTATCTCTAAATCTCTTCAGCAAAAATTCCTTGAAGAAAAAATTGTAAACGTGACAAAGTCTAAAGTTTTACTTCATGGCTCATCGAACGGCTTAGATATAGAGTGGGTAAGCGCTCCATTAAAGTTAGATGAGATATTGAAGCTTAAAAACAAAATCAATTATAAAGAATGTGATTTTGTTACTGTTTGTGTTGGTCGTGTTTGCATTGATAAAGGTATTGTTGAGCTTGAAAAGATTTTTAATAATTTAAAGCATTTACCTGAGTTTAAATTGATTCTAGTTGGCCGTTTAGAAGACGAGGTTGCTACCAGTATTGTAAGTAGGCTTTCAGAGTGTGATAATTTTTTCCATTTTGATCAAGTTTCTGATGTTAGATGCTTTTTCAAGTTAGCTAATTTACATTTATTTTTATCACATAGAGAAGGGTTTGGTAACGTGGCTTTAGAAGCTGCTGGTTTTAATGTTCCCACTTTCGGGTTTGATGTGGTTGGTATTAAGGATAGTGTGTGTGACGGCGTTAGTGGAAAACTATTTCCCTTTCAGGATACAGAACAAATATTGAAAGAAGTAAAGTATTATATTAGTTCAAAAGAAGAGCTTAGAAATTATTACTCTAAAAGCTTTGATTGGGCCACGAAAAACTTTAGATCTACTATTGTTTGGGAAGCTTATGAAAAGGAGTTTTCTAAATGAAACGGCTCTTTGATTTTTTAGTTGCACTATGTGTATTACTTGCTGTGTTACCTGTAATATTAGTTGTTTCTTTATTTATTCGTTTTAAATTGGGCTCGCCTATTTTGTTTACGCAAAATAGGCCAGGTTTGAATGGTAAAATTTTTAAAATGATGAAGTTTCGTACCATGCTTGATGGTAAAGATAAGCATGGGAATTTGCTGCCAGATGATGAACGTATGACTAAGTTTGGTGCATTTTTACGTTCGACTAGTTTAGACGAACTGCCAGGTTTATTTAATGTACTTAAGGGTGATATGAGCTTAGTAGGGCCTAGACCTTTACTTGTGCAATATTTACCGTTATATAGCAACGAGCAAGCACGCCGACATAATGTGCGCCCAGGTATAACTGGCTGGGCACAAGTTAATGGCCGTAATGCTATTAGCTGGGAGAAAAAGTTTAAGCTGGATGTGTGGTATGTTGATAATCAAAGCTTTTTGCTCGACATTAAAATTTTATTACTTACCGTAAAAAAAGTGTTTGTACGCGAAGGCATTAGCGCTGATGGCCATGTGACCATTGAGCCGTTTAAAGGCTCAAATGATGACTAAACAGTTAGCTATAGTTGGGGCTAGTGGGCACGGTAAGGTTATTGCTGATCTCGCTGAGCAGCTGGGTTTTATTGTTAAGTTTTATGACGATGCATACCCTGAAAAAACTTATATTGAACACTGGACAATCCATGGTACTTGCGCTGATTTAATTACGCTAAAAAATCAAAGCCCCACGTGTAGTAATAACGTAGTTGTAGCAATTGGTAATAACGAAATTCGCCAGCAAAAAATACAGTTGTTACAACAAAGCAGTTTTAACCTCATTACCTTAATTCACCCAACTGCAGTGATAAGTAAATATGCAGTAATAGCACAGGGAAGTGTTGTTTTTGCTGGTGCTATTATTAATGCATTTGCCAATATAGGCGTTGGCTGCATTGTTAACACTTCTGCTATTATTGAGCACGACTGTGCTATTGGTGACTTTACCCACATATGCCCTAATACTGCATTGGCGGGAGGGGTTGTTGTTGGTAGTAAAAGTTGGGTTGGTATTGGTACCCAAATTAAACAATTAATAGTAATTGGTGACAATTGTATGATTGGTGCAGGTAGTACTGTTGTAAAAAACTTACCTAATAATGTAACTGCATTTGGCTCACCCGCAGTGCCGCAATAAATTAGACTCTATTTCTATATAAAATTAATAGGAACATCATGTTAAATACCCCTTTTTCTCCTTGGCCTAGTTTTACGCAACAAGAGGCCGATGCCGTAAGCCGCGTTGTTCTATCTAATAAAGTTAACTACTGGACAGGTACTGAAGGACGCGAATTTGAAAAGGAATTTGCTACTTGGGCTGATAGTGAATACGCCATAGCACTAGGTAATGGCACTTTGGCTTTAGATATCGCACTTAAAGCGTTAGGTGTTGGTGCCGGTGATGAAGTAATTACCACACCACGTACTTTTTTAGCGTCTGCTTCAAGCATAGTTACTGCAGGTGCAGCCCCTGTATTTGCTGATGTTGATTTAAATAGCCAAGCCATTACTGTTGAATCTATTAAAGCCGTACTTACACCAAAAACAAAAGCAGTGATTGTTGTACATTTAGCGGGTATGCCTGCTGAAATGGACGAAATAATGGCATTAAGCAAAGAGCATGGTTTTTATGTAATTGAGGACTGTGCTCAAGCCCATGGTGCAAAGTACAAAGGCCGAAGTGTTGGTTCTATTGGTCATATCGGTGCTTGGTCATTCTGCCAGGATAAAATTATGACCACGGGTGGTGAAGGTGGCATGGTCACAACTAATGATAAAGCCTTATGGTCAACAATGTGGTCTTATAAAGATCATGGTAAAAGTTTTGATGCTATTTATAATCGTGAACATCCTCCAGGGTTTAGATGGCTGCACGAAAGTTTTGGCACTAATTGGCGTATGACCGAAATGCAGGGCGCTATAGGCCGCATTCAGTTAACTCGTATGCAAGACTGGATTGCAAAACGTCAATCCAATGCAAAAGCGATAGACAACGCTGTTGCTGATATTAATGTAGTCCGAACTGTTGTAGTGCCTGATTATATAAAACACGCTGAATACAAGCATTATATGTTTGTTAAGCCTGAGAACTTAGCCGAAGGTTGGTCGAGAGACCGCATAGTAGATGAAGTTATGGCGCTTGGTGTTCCTGCTTTTCAAGGAAGTTGCTCAGAGGTGTATTTAGAAAAAGCTTTTGATAATACTCCATGGCGCCCTGAGATACGCTTACCAAATGCGGTTGAGCTAGGGGAAACCAGTTTAATGTTTTTAGTTCATCCAACATTGACTAAAGCAGAGATAGATAAAACCTGTAACGTTATTCGCACTGTTTTATTGTCTGCCCAAAAGCCTTTCTAATTTTGATTATCTATCTATTAGAAATGTAGCGTTAGTGTGTTGATTTACTTACACTGGCGCTAGTAAATATCGTCTCACTTGTTAAGGTTTTAACAAAAAACTGTCTCTTCCACTTCTGTTGTACTCATAATTGGGTATAGCTTTGAGGTGACCCACAAGTTTTGATATACAAGCCGTAAATAAACTCGCTGTCATTTATAATACCAGTCTCATTAAACAATATAATGTTGGCACTGTTCTCATGGACGATAGCCTGACATTACTTATATTAGATGTAACACACTATGAAATTTATTAAAAAGGAGCAATAAATGGATTTTTTGCACTGCTTGTTTAGTTTAAAGCGTGGTCAAAAACGTATTGTCAGTGTCGCCATAGACTCACTATTTGTTTGCTTAGCATTTTGGGCTGCATTATTAGTCAGACTTGATGACGTTAGTGTGGTATTTAATCAGGCTTATTGGATTTTACTTGCAGCAATTACGCCTTTAAGTATTTTATTTTTTGTGAAACTGGGTTTATATCGGGCTGTTTTACGCTATATGAGCATACAAGCGCTTAAAGCGATCATCCTTGGTGCAATATTGTCAGCGCTTTGTTTAGTGTTAGTTTCTTATTTTACTGGAGCGCAAATACCCAGAACAGTCCCTATTATCTTCGCAACCTTCACATTGCTATTAATAGGCGGTTCACGGGCTTTAGTGCGCTCATTCGTTGGTACAGGTGTTAAACGAAATGGCGAGCCTGTGATCATTTATGGTGCAGGGGTTAGTGGTCGTCAATTGCTGAATTCATTGGTGTTAAGTCACGAATATTATCCTTTTGCGTTTGTCGATGATGATGAAACCCTGCATGGCAGTGTAATACAAGGTGTTCATGTTCATTCGCCTTCAATCATACGTAAACTTATCAAGCAAAAAGCAGCAACGAAAGTGCTACTGGCAATACCGAGTGCAACTAGAGTTAAAAGGAAAGAAATTCTTGATCGTTTAGAGTCTCTGTCAACACAGGTTCTAACTATCCCAGCCATGGCAGACTTGGTTAGTGGTAATAAACTTTACAGTGATATTAAAGAAGTGGAAATTGATGACTTGCTAGGACGAGATGCTGTCGTGCCAAGACAAGATTTATTAACTGCTAATATTACCGATAAAGTGGTTATGGTAACTGGTGCGGGTGGCTCAATTGGTTCTGAGCTGTGTCGTCAAATTTTAAAACAGTCTCCTAAAAAGTTAGTTTTGTTCGAATTGTCTGAGTATGGCTTATACGCAATTGAGCGGGAATTGCTTGCTATTAAAAAATCACTGAACCTCGATGTTGATATCTTTCCCATTATAGGTTCCGTTCAAAGAGAAAATAGATTAAAGGCTACGATGCAATCGTTTGGTGTTCAAACTGTTTACCATGCTGCTGCATATAAACATGTACCATTAGTTGAGCATAACGTTGTTGAAGGCGTTAGAAACAATGTTTTTGGTACTTTGTATGCTGCACGCGCGGCTATTGAGTCGAATGTTGAAACGTTTGTCTTAATTTCAACAGATAAAGCTGTTCGTCCTACTAACGTTATGGGAACGACAAAAAGAATGGCTGAATTAACATTGCAAGCTTTTGCTCAAGAAAAACATCAAACACGTTTTTGCATGGTGAGGTTTGGTAATGTGCTTGGCTCATCGGGTTCAGTAGTGCCATTATTTAGAAGCCAGATTTATAATGGAGGCCCTGTAACAGTTACACATCCTGATATTACACGTTTCTTTATGACAATACCTGAAGCTTCACAATTGGTCATTCAAGCGGGGGCAATGGGTAAAGGTGGGGACGTCTTTGTTCTCGATATGGGTAAATCAGTCAAAATTGTCGATTTAGCCAGTAAAATGATCCGTTTAAGTGGTTTTGAAATTAAAGATGAAGTTAATCCTGATGGTGATATCTCTATTGAGTTTACAGGTCTTCGTCCAGGTGAAAAACTCTATGAAGAATTGCTTATAGGTGATGATGTTACCGGTACAGAACATGAACGTATCATGACAGCGAATGAACTGAGTTTATCTTGGCAGGAATATTCTGCTATTTTAGAACAGTTGGATATAGCGTGTCATAATTTTGATCATGAACTGATTCGTAAAATCTTATTACAAACTCCTACGGGCTTTACTCCTACAGATGGTATTTGTGATCTATTATACCAGCAAAATAATAAATCTTTAGATCAAAAAATCGTTAAGCTCGCAAAGGCTAGGGACAATTGTTAAGCATAGCTCCAGTTGATTTTTGACATTAAATTAAAGGATTAAATATGAAAGTTGTTATTCCTGTTGCTGGGCTTGGAACGCGTATGCTACCTGCAACTAAAGCTATTCCAAAAGAAATGCTGCCTATCGTAGACAAGCCGCTTATTCAGTATATCGTTAATGAGTGTGTTGCTGCTGGTGTTAAAGAAATTGTACTGGTTACTCATGCTAGTAAAAATGCCATTGAAAACCATTTCGATAAATCTTACGAGCTTGAGTCTACGCTTGAAAAGCGTGTTAAACGTCAGCTGTTAGAAGAAGTACAATCAATTTGTCCTAAAGACGTTTCTGTTATCAGTGTTCGTCAAGGTGAGGCTAAAGGCCTAGGGCATGCAGTGTTGTGTGCTAAACCTTGTATCGGTAATGAACCTTTTGCAGTGGTATTGCCTGATGTTATTTTAGATGAATATACAGCAAACCAAAAAACTGAAAATTTAGCTGCGATGATGGCACGTTACCATACCAGTTTTGCTAGTCAGATTATGGTTGCGCCAGTACCAGATAATGAAGTGAACAAATACGGTATTGCAGATTGTAATGGTGATGAAATAGCGCCAGGTGACTCGGCTAAAATCAAAGCAATGGTTGAGAAGCCGGCAGTTGGTAGTGCGCCGTCAAACTTAGCCGTGGTTGGTCGCTATGTATTATCTGAAAAAATCTGGGATTTATTAGCTAAGACTCCTGCTGGAGCAGGTGACGAAATTCAGTTAACAGATGCGATAGATATGCTCATTGAGCAAGACACTGTTGAAGCGTTTAACATGACTGGTAAATCACACGATTGTGGTGACAAGCTAGGTTATATGAAGGCGTTCGTTGAATACGGTTTGCGTGATAAAAAATTGGGTAAAGACTTTAAAGCTGAACTTAATACTTTGATCAATGCCTTTTAGCTAGTTAACCTATAAATATTTACAAATACTGGGCCTTAAGTGAAAACTTGAGGCCTTTTTTGTTTTCAAGCTTTTATAAAAGTCTTTTAAACATTTGCGTACAATTGGATTTTTCATTTCAGGTGCTTATAATTCAAAATTTTGTGCTTTAAATTATATACACCGCAATCGTTTTAGCGGAAAGTGCAGGAGGTTAACAGATTTAAATGATAGAGCTTGATACCTATCCATGATGCTATTGGCCTATACCTCATTGCCATTTTACAACTCTTAGTCATTTCTTGAACACTATAATTGTGTTACTTATTTTGTATGCTAAGTTAGTGGTATCTAAATCATAAAATGGATTTTATATGCGGATACTTCATCATGGCGCTGTGAATGGTGTCACTGGCTCATGTCATCAATTAGATGTGAATGAATCAGGTGTTGTTTCAAGTTATCTTATCGATTGCGGCTTGTTTCAAGGGGCTGAAACAGCTGGTAAATCTTCGGCGCAGCAATTACAGATTGATTTTGATATTAGTGCTGTGCAAGCGCTTATTGTGACTCATTGCCACATTGATCATGTGGGACGCATACCGTATCTCATTGCTGCAGGCTTTAATAAACCCATATACGCAACAACTGCCACCGCAGCTTTGTTACCTTTGGTAATTGAAGATGCCCTTAAAGTTGGTGTTACCCGTGACAAAAACTTAATTAAAACGTTTTTGAAAAAACTGCGAGCTCTTATTCGTCCTGTTGAATATAATCAATGGGTTAGTCTTAAGCTTAATACTCACTCTAGCGTTTCCCTTAACGCTAACTTAAGTCGAAGACATTGCTCTAACTCTAAAGCAAATTCTAATGTTTTCGCCAGTCCCACAGCCAAGAATACCGCTGTGCCATCTCAGTGTGATGTCTCTTCTGTTAAGCTTAAATTTAAACCTGCAGGGCATATTTTAGGTTCGGCGTATGTTGAGTTTGACTTGATAGGTCAGGATAAACACAGAGTCGTTTTTTCTGGTGATTTAGGTGCAACTCATACCCCTTTATTAGCCAGTCCCCGTAGCCCTTATCGTGCAAATACCTTAGTGATTGAGTCCACTTATGGAGATAAAAACCATCAAGGCCGTAAACTCCGCACTCAACTGCTCAAGCAGATCGTGACTAAGTGCGTGGCGGACAATGGCGTAGTGTTAATACCTGCATTTAGTGTTGGCCGCACCCAAGAATTATTATACGAATTTGAACAAATTATTAATCGCAATTCAGATAACGCGATGTGGCAACAAATTGATATAATTGTTGACTCGCCTATGGCAGCTAAATTCACCGAGAAGTACCTTGAGTTCCAGGAATTATGGGACAAAGAGGCTAAAAAGGTGGTTAGCACTGGCCGGCACCCCTTAGATTTTAAGCAGCTATATACCATTGACAGCCATAAAGATCATCTAGCTGTGATTAATTATCTGAGTAATCGCAGCAAGCCTGCAATTGTTATTGCGGCATCAGGTATGTGTAGTGGCGGGCGAATAATGAATTACTTACAGCGCTTTTTAGGTGAGCCAACAGCTGATGTATTATTTGTCGGTTATCAAGCTCATGGTACTCCAGGTCGCGATATTCAAACTTACGGCCCTAAAGGCGGATATGTGGTGCTCGATGATAATCGAATTAATATTAAAGCAGGGGTTTATACCATTAGTGGTTACTCTGCCCATGCAGACCAATCTAATTTAATTAATTTTGTAAAACGCATGCATCACAAGCCTAAGCATATTCGCATTGTTCATGGTGATGAAGAAGCTAAACTAGCCTTGGCTGAAAAATACCAGCAATTATTACCTGATTGTGAGGTTGTTATAGGCAAAGAATAACAGCCTTTTTACTGCAACTCCTAAGGGGTTGGATTTCAAGTTAACAGCTTTTAAGTTAGTGCCTTTTAAATTCGAGCTTTTTAAGCTAGAGCCATTCAATTTTTTGACTCTCTAGGATAGTTGGTTTATCTAATTTTGTTATAGCGTTAGCAGTGACTTGACATCAATGCAGCATACTATAGTCGATATAATGTAAATACTTTTTCTGTTTGAGTTAGCGTCACTATTTAAGTTAATCAAGCTTGTTTTTCATCCCACCTTTTTTATCATCAATAATTCCTCCTTCATTTTGCCTCGCTTGTGCCACTTACAGGCACAAGCTGTCCGCGGCGAGTTACTTTGCAAACCTTTCATTCCTTTATATTCCTTTTCATTATACTAAACTTGCCATTAATAACTTTTACTATTATATGATGCTGGTAATATAATTATATGTAAATTCAGCTTAACAATTATTAAAGGGATGACCCTGACATTTGGGTCTCTTTTTCTCATATGAACTATTGAAGGTTTAATGGAACTGATATGTCGACACAATTGACTCATTTAAAGCAACTTGAAGCAGAATCCATACAAATCATGCGTGAAGTGGCCGCTGAATTTGATAATCCCGTGATGTTGTACTCAGTGGGCAAAGACTCCTCAGTATTGCTTCATTTGGCTCGAAAAGCCTTTTACCCAGGAAAAATTCCATTCCCGTTGATGCACGTCGACACCAACTGGAAATTTAAAGAAATGATCGCTTTTCGTGATCAAATGGCCGAAAAACATGGTTTTGATTTAATTGTGCATAAAAACCCTCGTGGAATGGCGATGAATGTTGGCCCTTTTACGCACGGTAGTGCTAAACACACCGACATTATGAAGACTGAAGGGCTTAAGCAAGCGCTAGATGAGCATGGCTTTGACGCTGCTTTTGGTGGTGCAAGACGTGATGAAGAAAAGTCTCGCGCTAAAGAGCGTGTTTATTCATTCCGCGACAGTAAGCATCGCTGGGACCCCAAAAACCAGCGACCAGAACTTTGGAACATTTATAACGGCAAGGTTGATAAAGGCGAGAGTATTCGTGTATTTCCGCTTTCAAACTGGACTGAGCTGGATATCTGGCAATACATTTACCTCGAAGGCATTGAAATCCCATCGCTATATTTGTCAAAGCCTCGCCCTGTGGTAGAGCGCGATGGCACCTTGATTATGGTCGATGATGAGCGTATGCCAATTGAACCTAATGAAGTGGTAGAACAAAAAATGGTTCGTTTTCGCACTTTAGGTTGTTACCCATTAACGGGCGCAGTGGAATCAGAAGCGACAACTCTACCTGAAATTATTCAAGAGATGTTGTTATGCACCACATCTGAGCGACAAGGTCGCGTTATTGATAATGACTCAGCAGGCTCAATGGAGAAGAAAAAAATGGAAGGGTATTTCTAATAACAGAAATATATCTATTTTAATCCATCTAGTTAACCCTAAAGAATTGATTAAGCTGCGCAGCATGTACGGCGATAGCTAAGGAAAAGTAATGAGTGATAGCACAAGGTTAATCGCATCTGATATCGAAGCATATCTAAATGTTCATGAAAATAAAGACATGCTCAGAGTATTAACGTGCGGCAGTGTTGATGACGGTAAATCTACGTTAATTGGTCGTTTATTGTTTGATAGCAAAATGATTTTTGAAGATCAAATGGCGGCCATTGAGAAAGATTCAAAGCGCTTTAATACCACTGATGAAGCTTTTGATTTAGCCTTATTAGTTGACGGTTTGCAGTCTGAGCGTGAGCAAGGGATCACCATTGATGTTGCTTATCGCTATTTTGCTACTGAGCAACGTAAATTTATCATTGCTGATACACCAGGCCATGAGCAGTACACCCGTAATATGGCGACCGGCGCATCGACTTCCGATTTAGCGATTATTTTGATTGATGCTCGCCATGGGGTTCAAGTTCAAACTCGCAGACACAGTTTTATTTGTTCACAATTAGGCATTAAGCACGTTGTTATCGCGATTAATAAAATGGATGCCGTTGATTATGACCAATCTGTTTATCAAAAAATTAAAAAAGATTACCGTGAGTTTGCCCAAGATTTAGCCTTTGATGATATCCGTTTTGTGCCTATTTCTGCTTTAAAAGGCGATAACGTCGTCAACGAAAGTGACAATATGAAATGGTATCCAGGTTCTACGTTACTTAAGTTGCTTAATACGGTATCTATTACTGAAGATACTAATGCATCTTTCCGTTTTCAGGTTCAATATGTTAACCGCCCAAACCTGAACTTTAGAGGTTTTTGCGGCACTGTAGCGTCAGGTGAAATCCGGGTAGGTGACACCATAGTTGCACTACCATCAGGTAAAGAAAGCAAAATTAAATCGATTGTGACCTTTGATGGTGACTTAGAAAAAGCCTCAGCTGGTATGTCAGTAACGCTTACCTTAGAGGATGAAATTGATGTTGGCCGTGGAGACATGCTTGTTAGGCCCCATGATCAACCTCATTCATCTAATCACCTTGAAGCTGATGTTGTTTGGATGGCTGAAGAGCCACTTCAACTAGACCGTGAGTATGAAATCAAAGCGGGCAGCAAGTCGGTATACGGTTATGTGGATGCTTTTAACTTTAAAGTTGATGTTAATACATTAGCTACCGAAAGTACCCAACAACTGGCACTCAATGAAATGGGTAACTGTCATTTTACCCTAACAGCGCCAGTGCAATTTGACTCATACAGCCAAAATCGTTCAACGGGCGCATTTATTATTATTGATAGGCTGACTAACGTGACAGTGGGCGCTGCAATGATCCGCTCGGCGGTTGAAGGCGAGGTGAGTTCAAAGCATCAATACTCTGAGTTTGAAGTTGAGTTCAATGCATTAGTACGTAAGCACTTTCCGCATTGGGGTGCCAAAGTGATTGGCTAGCTTGTAGGGTGATCGTATAGAAGTGCTCGCATGGATGTGATTGGTAAGTGCGAGCACGTTGATTTGTTTCATGTTTGAAGCCAAATAACGTTTAAGGTGACTAATGCTTAAGGCAATTAACCGTTTAAAGCTAGCGGTTTGAACTACCGTATTCTTTTAGAGTACCAATACAGCGTTCTTGTCTCTGAGGCCACCACATCTAGATAGTATCTAAATACTTTACTAAGATGTGGTGCTTTTTAGTCCTATTTCTTTTTTACTTACTTAGCGTGAACCATTGTTATATGTCATTTGAAGCCTACGTTACAGTATTTATTTTTGTTGCCACTATCGTGGCATTATTGCGCTTTCAGAATCGGCCTGGCGCCGTTTTTGGCGTAACCTTATTACTACTAGTGGCTTCAGGCTTAGTAACCCAGCAACAGCTGTTATCTAGTATTGCTAATCCTGGGTTGATCACTTTAGTGTTATTGATCATTTGCTCTTTCGCATTAGAAAAAACCCGTCTCTTACGCCTTATAGCCTCTAAAGTGATTTTAAAAAGCTACAAGGCTACTTTTATTCGGCTGTTTTCGTTAACAACAATCAGTTCTGCTTTGTTAAATAATACCGCGGTCGTGGCGACACTACTTTCGCCGATTCGAAATAACCCACACCATTTTGCTAGTCGCTTATTACTGCCCTTGTCCTATGCAGCCATTTTAGGGGGAACATTAACCCTGATTGGTACATCTACTAATTTAATTATCAACAGTCTCTATTTGGATACTGCAGGGCAATCGTTATCTTTTTTCTCATTTACAGCCATTGGTTGTTTATTGGTTGTTGGTTGTGGTGGGGTATTGGCCTTTTCTGTTCGATTTTTACCCGAAAATGCGCCCGTGTCGGATTGTAGTAAGGGCTATTTTATTGATGCCAAAATAACCGAGCATTCTGAGCTGATAGGAAGAACTGTCGAAAACAATGGTTTGCGCAATTTAGAGTCATTATTTTTGGTGGAAGTGGTGCGTGATGGATGTTTAATCAGCCCTGTTTCTCCTAGTGAAATACTCAGGCAAGATGACAGATTAATTTTTTCAGGTGACATAACTAAAGTTGAACAACTAGCTCAATTTTCGGGCCTTAAAACTTTTGCCCATCAAAATGAACTGACAACGGCCAATTTGACTGAAGTCGTTGTTCGACCTGAAAGCATTTTAATTAGAAAAACACTTAAACATGTTGGCTTCAGAGCCTTGTTCGATGCTGCTGTTGTTGCGATTAGACGTGATGGTGAGCAAGTGTCGGGTAAATTAGGTGAAGTGTGCATTAAAGCGGGTGATTTTTTAGTACTTGCTGTCGGTGAAGATTTTAAATCTCGCCGTAATATCAGTAAAAACTTTATCTTTTTGAGTGGTGTTGAAACTGAAGTTAGATTAAATGGCTGGCGGGCGTGGTTAGCAGTGGGAGGTTTTGTTTCTACTGTTGCGTTAGCGGCTTTGGGATGGGTTGAATTATTTCAAGGGTTAGTGATTTTACTTGGCTGTCTTATTTTATCTCAGTCGATTAGCGTTAATGAAATTATGCGTAGGCTGCCCATTGATATTTGGTTAATTGTTTCAGCGGCTATTTTGTTATCTCATGCATTAGCCAATGCCGGTGTTGTGAGCTTGTTGGGTGATTGGATAAGTGATGGATTTGACAGTAATCATGTTTACTTAGCATTGATTATTATATATTTTTTAACTTGGTTTATGACAGAGCTTGTAACCAACAATGCTGCAGCCGCACTGATGTTTCCAATTGCCTACAGTGTGGCGTTAGGGTTTGGAGTCGATGTATTGCCGTTTGTGATGACGGTTGCATTTGCTGCCAGTGGCAGTTTTATTAGCCCCTATGGCTATCAAACCAATTTGATGGTGTTTAACGCCGGTCAGTATAAGTTTAACGACTTTATTAAAGTCGGTTTGCCCGTCAGTATAGTTTATGGTGCGATTGTTATTCTGGCAGTGCCTTATTTCTTTCCTTTTTGACGACTTAAGTATTACAAGGATTTACCATGTCACAAACGCCTTATCAGTCTATTGACGTTAGCGCTGAAAAATCAACCGATGTTGTCTGGCACCTTACTAGTGTTAACCATGATGAACGCGCCAAGCTCAATGGACATAGCGCTGCGGTGTTGTGGTTTACAGGGTTAAGTGGCTCAGGTAAATCTACCGTCGCCAATGCTGTAGATAAAATGCTCTATGATTTGGGCTGTAAAACCTACGTGTTAGATGGTGATAACGTTCGTCATGGCTTAAATGGCGATTTAGGTTTTAGTGATACTGACCGAGTTGAAAATATTCGTCGTATTGGTGAAGTGTCAAAGCTATTTGTGGATGCTGGGTTGATTGTTTCTACAGCATTTATCTCGCCATTTTTACAAGACAGAGAAATGGTGCGAGCGCAGCTTAATCAAGGACAATTTATTGAAGTGTTTATTGATACGCCTATTACAATTTGCGAGCAGCGAGACCCTAAAGGGCTTTATAAAAAAGCACGAGCGGGTGAGATTAAACACTTCACAGGTATCGACTCGGATTATGACATCCCTTTAACGCCTGAAGTCCACGTTAAAACGGCCGAAAAAGACATTGAAGCCTGCGCCAAGCAAGTGATTAACTATTTAATTGCTAATCACTACATCACTGTGAAGTGATATGTCGATGGATTTTGATGTGTTTAATTCTAATCCCATAATGAATCTGCAGTATGGGAAGTAAGTTATTTTATTACCAGCAACTAACAGCTAACAGCTAACAGCACATCACCTCAAAAAAATCTCATCTTAAGTCTTAATGTCAGCGCCTTTTGTAACTTCGCCTATAAAGCCGCTGGCATTAGCAAGACCTGTATAATAGTGTTTAGCCATGCTCAGGTTACTCTAAAGTTAGCAACAGATAAGTTGTTTAGCTAATGCTACGTCGGTCACTGAAATTAAATTTAGTGCGACATAACTCGAACTCAATGATGTCCTGCCAATAAATATGGTTAACCTTGGCTAAAAATTAGGTAAACTTAGCCACAGTGAATCAAAGCATTCGATTTTTTAAAAGAGCTGTTAGCTGTTAGCTATGTGATAAATGCTATCAGCAGTTGGCCATGAGCTTGTAGTTTTTAATGGAGTGATAATGTCTCGTAAGTATTTTGGCACCGATGGGGTGCGTGGCAAAGTGGGTGAGTTTCCGATTAACCCATCGTTTGCGATGAAATTAGGTTGGGCGGCAGGTACGGTTTTAGCCTCTGCTGGTACCAAAGAAGTGATTATTGGTAAAGATACCCGTATCAGTGGTTATATGCTTGAAACGGCAATGCAAGCTGGCTTTTCGGCAGCTGGTATTAATTGTGCGTTAGTTGGGCCTATGCCGACACCTGCGATTGCATATTTAACTTCAACGTTCCGTGCTGACGCAGGAGTAGTGATTAGTGCATCGCACAACCCTTATTATGACAATGGCATTAAGCTGTTCTCAAATTCAGGCACTAAGCTTAATGATGCGCAAGAGTTAGAAATTGAGCATTTACTTGATCAAGCGATTAATCACGGCGCCATGACGTGTGTAGATTCTGCAAAGCTAGGTAAAGTACGTAGGATCAGCGATGCTGCTGGGCGTTATATTGAATTCTGTAAAGGCACGTTTGATAAAAACAAGTCATTAATGGGCCTCAAGATAGTGGTGGATTCAGCTAATGGCGCGGCATACCACATTGCTAAAGAAGTGTATGCTGAACTTGGCGCTGAAGTGATTAGTATCAATGATAAGCCTGATGGTTTAAATATTAATGAACGTTGTGGTGCAACCCATTTAGATAGTCTTCAAACTGCTGTCATGGTTCATGAAGCTGATTTGGGCATTGCTCTTGATGGTGATGCCGACAGGGTGTTGTTTGTTGATCACAATGGTCACGCTGTAGACGGTGATGAGATATTATTTATCTTGGCACAAGCGGCTAAAACTTCTGGTGAACTAAGTGGCGGTGTCGTTGGTACATTAATGTCGAACTTAGGGCTAGAGTTAGCACTTAAAGAAATGGATATTCCTTTTGTTCGTGCAAAAGTTGGCGATCGTTATGTTGTTGAGCAACTTAAAAATACCGGTTGGCTTTTAGGTGGTGAAGGTTCAGGCCATATATTAAGCCTTAAACACACCACCACAGGTGATGGTATTGTTGCTTCGCTTCAAGTGTTAAATGCTTTGATTGATTCAGGTAAAAACTTATCTGAAGTCAAATCTGGGATGACTAAACTGCCGCAAATCTTGATTAACGTGCGTCTTAAAGCAGATAACGCTGATGAAATTATTGCATCTGAGCAGGTTCAAGCAGCTGTTAAAGCTGCTGAGGTTGTAATGGGTGATAATGGCCGCGTCTTGTTACGAAAATCAGGCACAGAGCCGTTAATTCGCGTTATGGTTGAATCAACTTGTGAAGATATGACGCAGACTCAAGCTCAAAGTATTGCCGATGCAGTATCTGCAGCTAATTGATTTATTAGCTTGAACATCATTGTTTAGTCGGGGTTAACTGACTTAACGAAATACAAATTAAAAATGCCAGAGCGATGCTCTGGCATTTTTGTTTTATTTGTTACTATATAGGTAATAAAGCGCATTCCTTCAGTGTTTGCGATAGTAGAACTAGGCCAGATATAAGAATGATTTTGATAACCGGTGGGGCGGGGTTTATTGGCAGCGCACTAATACGCTACCTTATAAATCACACTCAAGAGCAAGTGTTAAATCTTGACGTGTTAACTTACGCAAGTAATTTAGATGCTTTAAAAGAGGTTTCTGACTCACCTCGTTACCACTTTGTTCAAGCTAATATTTGTGATGCTGAGGCGCTGCAGAGAGTTTTCGAACATTATCAACCTTCAGTTGTGATGCACTTAGCGGCAGAGAGTCATGTGGATCGTTCTATTTCAGGACCTTCGGAGTTTATACAAACTAATATTGTAGGTACTTTTCAGTTGCTTGAAGCATCTAGAACATACTGGCATAAGATGAGTGGAGACAAAAAATCTCAATTTCGTTTCCTTCATATTTCTACTGATGAGGTTTATGGTGATTTATCGCCAACAGATGAACCTTTCTCTGAATCATCCTCATATGCGCCAAGTTCACCTTATTCGGCATCAAAAGCTTCTGCAGATCATTTAGTCAGTGCTTGGCATCGAACTTATGGTCTCCCTATTATCATCAGTAATTGCTCTAATAATTACGGCGCTTATCAATTTCCTGAAAAATTAATTCCGCACATGATTTTAAGTGCCTTAGCTGGCAAGTCTTTACCGGTTTATGGTGATGGCTTACAAGTCAGAGATTGGCTGTTTGTTGATGATCATGTCGATGCTTTATATAACGTCATCAAAAAAGGGAAAGTCGGGCAAACCTATAATATCGGTGGAAATAACGAATACACTAATATTGATGTGATTAATCTGATCTGTGATTTGCTGGAGGAGTTAGCACCAGAATACAAAACAGGCGATCAATTTAGGGATTTGATCACATACGTCAACGATCGACCAGGTCATGATAAACGTTATGCTATTGATGCTTCTAAAATCAAAAATGATTTAGCTTGGTCAGCGAAAGAAACCTTTATAACAGGCCTTAGAAAAACGGTTAAATGGTATATTGCGAATGCTGGAATATGGTTAACATTACCTCAAAATACTCTGTCTAAAAATCATATTGATATTGATATTGATATTGATATTGATAGTGTGTGTGAAGAAGAAAGCATTAAAAGTATTAATGATGGTGAAAAGGGCAATGCTGATGCACAAAATTAGTCAGCAAGCCTATAAAGGAGTCGTATTGGCGGGAGGTACTGGTAGCCGTTTATTCCCGCTTACTTTAGGTACGTCTAAACAACTATTGCCTGTCTATGACAAGCCCATGATTTATTACCCCATTTCTGTGTTAATGCTGGCAGGTATAAAAGATGTGTTAATCATCAGTACCGAAGAAGATTTATCAAGCTTTAAAAGACTACTTGGTACAGGTGAAAGGTTCGGTATTAACCTTAGTTATGAGGTACAAGCAGCACCTGAAGGTATTGCGCAATCACTGATTATCGCAGAAGACTTTATTGCTGAAGATAATGTGGCTTTAGTGTTGGGCGATAACATTTTTTATGGCCATCATTTTAGAGATAAGCTACTAAATGCTTCCTCCAAAACTAAAGGTGCGACGATTTTTGGTTATCATGTTTGCGATCCAGAACGTTTCGGTGTAATAGAGTTTGACGCTGACGGAAAAGCGCTCAGCATTGATGAAAAACCAGTATTGCCTAAATCTCAATATGCCGTAACAGGCTTATACTTTTTCGATAATGATGCGATTAACATAGCTAAATCTATTACTCCTTCAGCCCGAGGGGAGCTTGAAATTACCGATGTGAACATGGCTTATTTACAGCGTGGTGATTTAAGTGTTGAAACCTTAGGTCGTGGTTTTGCCTGGTTAGATACCGGTACGCATGATTCGTTACTTGAAGCGAGTCACTTTGTGCAAACAGTTGAGAAAAGACAAGGCTTAAAGGTCGCTTGTTTAGAAGAAATTGCCTACGCCAATGGTTGGCTCACTCGAGATGAATTAATTATCCAGGCCAAGTTTCATTGCAAAACCGCTTATGGTGATTACTTAATGTCATTATGTAAGGAACACCAATTTTGAAGGTTATTGATACTAAGATTGCTGACGTTAAAATGATTGAACCTTCAGTGTTTAATGATGATCGTGGTTATTTTGTCGAGACTTTCCAAGCCGATAGATATCAGCGTTTGTTAGGTATCGATAAAGCGTTTGTTCAGGATAACTACTCTCGCTCTAGAAAAGGTGTTTTGCGTGGCTTGCACTTTCAAAAAGTAAATCCTCAAGCTAAATTGGTTCGTGTTGTGAGAGGTGCCATTTTTGATGTGGCCGTTGATATTCGCAAAGGCTCAGTTACCTTTGGCCAATGGGTCGGCGTAGAGTTAACAGAGACTAATATGCGCCAGCTTTATATTCCTGAAGGTTTTGCTCATGGATTTGTCGCGCTCACTGAAATAGCTGATGTTGAATATAAATGCACAGATTATTATGACCCCAGTAATGAAGCTTGTATTAAGTGGAATGATCCTGATTTAGGCATTACTTGGCCCATTAAGAGTGTCATATTGTCTGACAAAGACGAGAAAGGTTTGCGATTTAAGGACCTGCTAAAGTGAAATGTTGGTTAGTTGGTGCGAGTGGTCAGTTGGGGCAATGTTTACAACAAGCGTTGATAGACAATCAGGTTTTTTCATCTATTGATCTGGTTAAATCAGTCCACACTAACCCTGACTATCCTAGCTCGGAACCTTTTTACTTGAAAGCCTCGAGAACGAAACCGTGCAAGCTTGATATCACCGATTTTGATGCGGTAATGCTCTTTGTTCTTACTCATAAGCCTCAACTCATTATCAATACTGCAGCTTATACTGAGGTTGATAATGCGGAGTCGAATATTGATAAGGCTTACAATGTTAATCATAAAGGTGCTAGAAATTTAGCCTTAGTAGCTAATCAATCCAATATCCCTATTATTCATATTTCGACTGATTTTGTATTTGATGGACAAGCGACAATTCCCTATCTAGAAACTCACTCTTCGCGTCCTATAAATGTGTATGGCGCGTCAAAACGTCAAGGTGAGTTAGCTATTCAACAAGCGTGTTCTCAACATGTCATAATTCGAACATCTTGGTTAATTAGCGAATATGGTAATAATTTTGCTAAAACGGTATTAAGGTTAGCGTCTACAAATAGCCAGCTGACTATGATTGATGATCAAATGGGTTGCCCGACATCAGCACATGATTTGGCTGACGCTATCCTTACCATTTCGATGAAAATTGCAGAGGGTAAATATCACTGGGGAACTTTTCATTATTGTGGCTCTTCGCCGACGACTTGGTTTAGGTTATCAAGTGCGATTGTCGCTGAAGCGATGAGTCAGGGTAAGTTAACAGCATCACCTAAGCTCGTTGCTATAAATACTGAAGATTTTCCACTTCCAGCTAAACGTCCTCAATATTCCGCTCTAGATTGCAGTAAAATAGCTAAGACCTGGGGGGTGAAAATTTGTGATTGGCAGCATGCTTTAAAGCGCATTGTAAGCCAGTTATAAAGATTGCTCTGGGAGATAAGCTTGAAAGAAACTGTTTGTGATGAGCCCTTTGTGCTAAGCCCTTTGAGACAAGGACTTTGTGCTAAGGACTTTGAGACAAGGCCTTTGAACCAAAAGATGTGATAGCAATAGTATGCTATTCCTATCACACAAGCGTATTAGCCCAAATAATCTTTAAACACTTATACTCGTAAAACAACTTATCACTAAGCACTTATCACTAAGCACTCATCACTAAGTACTTCGCACTAGCACTTAACACATACCAACTAACATTTATCGCTTTACCATTCTCGCCACATACATGCCGTCTGAATTCGCTTCATTTGGCCACACTGTAACGTGTTTTTGTTGAGTTTGGGTGAATGGGTGTGTACTCAACACGAGATCAAAGTTTGGGTTGTGTTGTAAAAATTGCTCTACTACTTGTTCGTTTTCTATCGGTGATAATGAGCAAGTGGCATACACGAGGTGCGCGCCTGTTTTAACGGCTTTTGAACTACGAGACAATATATCTAATTGCAGTGCTGATTTATTATCTACGCAGCTTCTATCATCAATCCAGCGCATGTCTGGGTTTCTACGCCAAGTGCCTGTGCAGCTGCATGGAGCATCCACTAAAACACCATCAAAACTGTTAGCATCGACTGGCAAGTCGTCGCTTTTCCAGCGTGCAACAGTAATGCCTTTGAAGTTTGCTCTTTTGGCGCGCTTTTTAAGCTCTTCTAACGCTTTTGAGCGAATATCCGAAGACACAATAGAGCCGGTTAGTTTGGTTTTTGAACTTGAACTTAAATTTGAGCTCGCATTTTGTAGCATAAGTGAATGAAGCTGTAAGGTTTTTCCACCTGCGCCACTGCAAGTATCCCACCATTTCTCATCAGCCTTTGGTTGACAAGTATTGCCAATCACTTGCGAAGCTAAATCTTGTATTTCAACTTGGCCTTGTTTGTATAATGCGACATCATTGAGATTAATACTTTTATTGCCAAGACTTAATGCATCAGCAAAGTATTCACTAGCACTGGCATCTATCCCTGCTTGTTGTAACTGCTTTACTGCTACTTGGGTATCAATATTTTGTGCTCTTGCCCATATCGGTGGGCGTGAGCTCATTGCCTCGATGAGCTGTATTTTCTGTGACTCATCACTTATCGGGCACACATCCCAAAACCAATCAGGTAATAGTTGTGATTCACTGAAAGCAACAGGGTTATAAATGCTGGCCATTAACTGTGTTTTTTCAACGACTGTGTAAGTGTTTACTTCAGTTATAGGTTCAGCAGCACTGTTTAACTGTTCGTTCAGCACATTATTAATAATGTCTAACTGAGAAGGGGATAATTGGCCAAACTGCTGCCATGCCTCAGCAAAGCTTCGCCAAGTATGTAATTCTAGAATGGCACAACTACTGAGCATTTTGAACCATGTTTGCTCATCATGTTGCGAGCCTAACTGCTTAAGCCAACCCCACCAACGAAATAACCCGAATAAGGTTTCACGTATCACCCTGCGATCTTTTGAACCATGCTTTTTATGCTCACGGAAATAATTGGCCACAATCCTATCCGCAGGCATTTTAGTGTCTAATACTTCATCAAACAGTTTTTTGATGGTCGCTGAATAACTTAGGGCTCTTTTTTCAGCGGGTGTATTGGCTTGGATATCTGCTTGGTTCATGGTTCACTCAAGAAAGGAATGAGGCGTTTACTCGGCCGCATATCAATAAAATAATAGGTGAGTTTAACATGGCTAATAGAGTGGATTAAAGTTATCGCTGAGATTATGTCGAGCTTAATAAATTTGGTGGAAAAACAAGCCACCTTTATTGTTAGATGGCTGTGCCTTCGGTTATGTAAAAGGAGCGTTTTAGCTTGCGTTCAAGCTAGGGAACATGACAGAACTCATTTAAGACCTTAATGACATACCTTAATCATAGAAATATATGCCAATAAAATTAAAAAGGATGATCGACCATGACCCACGCATTAGTGCTTTCATCTGATTGGGCAACATCAAGTCTTACAACAATCCCTGCGGTTAATGCTCTTAGTGATACGCCATAATCGTATTTCATGTCAGTCAGTAGCTCATCGCTAGTGTAAGACTCTCCGACACGACCAGCTTCAACAAAACCAACCAATTGGAACCAGTCTAAACGAAGAAACTTGAGCCAGTTAACGTCTTCAATCGGGTTGTATTTCAGGGTGTAACGGTACTCAGCACTGCCATAAATCACTGCTTTATCATGGAAACGTTTATTATCAAATCCGCGCATGCGATAAAAACCACCTAAGGTTGCTCCTTCGCTGTAAGGTGCATTATTGGTAACAATTCTTCCGCCTTCATCGTCGTATTCAAGCTCCCAGGTGGGCGAATAACCTGTCCAAAAATTTAATGCAAGAATACGCTGGGATGCGTAATCCGATTCACCAAATGAAAAGTATTTACTGGCTTCAAACTCAATAAAGGTCCATTGCTTTTCTGATTCGAACCAACCTGCATCATGAGAGATAGCGACATACTGTTTACTACCGTAACTGGGGTTGATTGAAAAATCAGTGTTGTCGTATAAAAGCCCTAACTCAATAGCGTGAATTGCGCCATCAAGCTCACCATCATCAAGCTCAAAACTTTCGTAGCGGTTAAATTGCCTTAGCACGGCAACAGTAGCGCCTGATTCCATCGGATTCCACACTCTGCCTCCAGTGGGCTCAGAGGTGAGTAAGCCTCTAGTTAAGTCATAGGACACAGTGCTTTTATCACGGGTTGCGCCAATAGGAAGCGTGTATTCAATTTTTATATCCCACCAATTTGAGGCGCCATCCGCTTGCAGAAATTGCTCATTGGATGAGTCATTGCTGCCTGGCAATGGTGTTCCAACTGGAATGTATTCACCGGCTCCGCCAGCATAGGCTTTTTGTTGCGGGTAATAGCCCATAAAGCCGACCAGGCTCATAAAAAATCGGTCTGTTTTAGGTAAACGGTAATTCCAAACGCCAGCGCCCGCACCATAACTGACATCGCCGCCATAGACGGTACCACCAATGGTCATTTGTTCTTGATGGTAACCACTTACCATGGCGCCCACGCCCAAATTTAATCCCATAGAGTCAGTGCTAAACACGTAAGGGAGGATCAGTTTCTCAACCCCAGTATCTTTGGTTTCGACGCGATTAACTGCTGATTTGACGTTTGCAGGTGCTGCTATGGCAGAAGGTAGGGTCAATAGCACGGTAAAGGCTATTAGGCTGATGAAAAAAATGTGCTGCTGAATCGCTATCGCTTTGGCGGTACTGAGGTATTGTTTCATCATCTACTAGCCCTGTCGTTTCTTCGAACATACAAACTATCAAGTTCAAAGGGGAGAGTTCTAAGGAAGTGTTTTGTTGATTATTTGTTTCTATTACATTGAATAATATAGATTGTTATATCGGAAAGATACAGCTTAGAAATCAATTATCGCCACGTAGCAACACAGTGTGACAATGTATGAACTGTCGGCGAGATTTACGAAGTTTAGTTAGCAGTATGTATGACCGTAGACACATTAAAGTAAAGTCGAGATTGCTTATTCTCTCTTTTAATAAGCTTTTATCGCCTTGTATATAAAGGAAAAAGTATATTAAAGAAACAGAATATTAAAGAATAAGTACATTAAAGCTGGAGCATATTAAAAACTGAATGGCTCGGTGCTCCATATTGGATTTCACCGAACCGAATCGTTAATTTAAAAATCTAAATCGAGTGCAAAGCAAAGGTAGCTCATCAAGTTGATGGTCTTGTTAAATTCTTGGGCGCAATAATCGACAAAATCATTAGCGCAAACTTGTTCAATTGTAATGGGCTTTATAGCAATAAAATCCTTACGCTTTAGTTCCTCAATAAGAGGGTGCGCTTTATCAAAACCTCGTGGTGGCCTTACTAAGCTATCACCAGATAATTCAAACCCAGCTTTTTCTAACGCTAGTAAGGCTTTTTGATAGCCGTTAGGGTTTTCATCAATACAATGTCTAATTGCATTTAATGGCTTTGATTCAGGATGCCAAATGCCAGCAGCAAGAAAACAGCCATCATTAGCTAAGTGTAAATATAAGCCTGGAGCATGAACATCTTTACCCTGAAAGTGTCTAAACTGAATGCCAACATTCAACTTATAAGGGCTTTTGTCTTTACTAAAACGGCTGTCTCGTTGGGGGCGCATCATGCTGCCGCCCACTTTTTTAGGGACTGCGGTTAGGCGAGGGGACAAATTTAAAATCGGACCCTGCATTGCTTCGATAAATTTAAGTGTAGGGGTTCTGACTTTGTCTTCATAATCTTGTTGGTTGGCTTTAAACCATTCACGATCATTGTTATTGGCAAGTAAGGTGAGAAAATCGAAACTTTGCTGAGTATACATAACAAGTCCTAAAAATGATGAAGGTAAAGTGTGCCATAAAGGCATTGAATTTCAATCTATGATTAGCTTTACCTCGACAATATATGACCTTAACTTGCTATATTCAGTTGATGTATACGAGTAGCAATAATAAAGGCTGACCTATGCCTAAACTCATACTCGAATGAGATGATTTATGTTGAGTGTTAAAACATCAAATTTAAGTTATAGGTGTACTTTTTTAGGAAATATATAAAGTTAGCTGCTACTTTTGGCGCTTTGAGAATATAGAGTTAATAAGGTTAGCGACTGTTGGTGATAGTTTTTTTATATCATTTGTATTTTTTTAGTAGTATTTTTAATCTTTAGGAGTATTATGCGCTTCCAAACTGATTGAGAGTGATTTTTTAACTCGATATTAACTCTGTTAAATTGTTGTTTTGGCTTAAGTTGATGATGCTTTAACGGTGATATTACCTAACAAACTCATTTATTCTACTCTAGCTTTTCTAATTTAACGCTATTAAACAAGGTTCTGTAAAAAGGCTTGAACATGACAAAAAATGCATTACAAATTCTTGGCTGGTGTGAATGGGCGACGTTTCCTGAACTTGGCAATGAACGGATCAATATGAAAGTTGATTCCGGTGCTAAGACGTCATGTTTACACGCTTTCAGGATTAAACCGTTTACAAAAGCAGGTGAAGACTGGATTAAAGTCTGGTTTCACCCAGAGCAAGAGTCAGATAGAGAATTGATTTGTGAGTTTGCAGTGTTTGACCGTCGCCATGTAAAAGATTCAGGTGGTCATATTACTCATCGCTATGTCATTAAAACGCCAATCATTATTGGCGAACAACAATTTGATATTGAACTCACGCTTACACAGCGTGACAACATGCAATTTAGAATGCTATTAGGTCGCAGAGCACTAGCTGGACGCTACTTAGTTGACTCATCAGCATCATACTTAACAGGAGCCTAAGCCCATGCGCATTGCCATTATGTCTCGAAACGGGAATTTATATTCAACTCGTCGCCTTCGAGAAGCTGCGGTTGCTCGCGGTCATGATGTTCAAATCATCGATCCGTTAGCATGTTATATGAACATTAATATGATGGCGCCAAGCATTCATATGCGTGGTGAAGAGTTGCCTACATTTGATGCTGTTATTCCGCGTATTGGCGCATCAGTGACATTTTACGGTACAGCAGTATTACGTCAGTTTGAAATGATGGGTGTACACCCCTTAAATGAATCGGTAGCCATTTCTCGCTCGCGGGATAAATTACGTTCATTACAATTGTTGTCACGTAAAAACATCGGTTTACCAGTGACTGGTTTTGCTAATAAGCCTGCAGATGTACCTGATTTATTAGACATGGTTGGCGGTGCCCCTTGCGTGATTAAACTGCTAGAAGGTACCCAAGGTATTGGCGTTGTTTTAGCTGAAACCCGTAAAGCGGCTGAAAGTGTGATTGAAGCTTTTATGGGCCTTAAAGCCAATATCATGGTGCAAGAATATATTGAAGAGGCTGGTGGTGCTGATATTCGTTGTTTCGTTATTGGCGATAAAGTGATTGCAGCAATGAAACGTCAAGGCGCTGAAGGCGAGTTTCGCTCTAACCTGCATCGAGGCGGCAGCGCTACAGTTGTTAAGTTAACACCTGAAGAACGTTCAACTGCAATTCGAGCAGCTAAAACCATGGGGTTAAATGTGGCTGGTGTAGACATTTTACGTTCAAAACATGGCCCTTTAGTGATGGAGGTTAATTCATCTCCGGGGCTTGAAGGCATAGAGCAATCAACGGGTATCGACGTGGCTGAAAAAATTATTCAGTTTATTGAGAAAAATGCCAAGCCAAGCAGCACCAAAACCAAAGGTATTGGTTAATGGCGCCAAAGCGTGAAGCGTTTACCATTGGTGAGTTTAGTATTGATGCTGGCACACGTGCCAGTATCAAACTGCCCGCAGCAAAATTGTATAACGACACGCCTTTAGAGCTGCATGCTGAAGTGTTTCATAGTAAAAAGCCTGGCCCTGTGCTGTTAGTGTGCGCCGCCATTCATGGTGATGAGTTAAATGGCATTGAGATATGCCGCAGGTTGATTGATAAGATGAGCATCAGAACCTTAACGGGGACTTTGGTGGTTGTTCCTATCGTCAATGTGTTTGGCTTTATTCATCAGTCTCGTTATCTGCCAGATAGACGCGATTTAAATCGCTGTTTTCCTGGTAGTGCGAAAGGGGCGCTTGCGAGTCGTTTAGCACATTTGTTTTCGAGCGAGTTGATTTCAAAAGCCACTCATATTGTTGACTTACACACTGGTGCAATCCATCGTGATAATTTCCCGCAGATCCGTTGTGATACTGATGATGAAACAATGATGGCAATGGCGACGGCGTTTGGAGCGCCAGTGATCATGGACTCTAAATCTGTAAAAGGCTCAATGCGTGGCTACGCTAATGACAAAGGTATTGCCTGTATTTTATATGAAGCTGGTGAAGCACTGCGTTTTAGCGAGCTATCGATAAAATCGGGTGTCACAGGTGTGCTTAACGTGATGCGCTATTTAGGTATGCTAAGCAGTAAGCTTAAACCCACCGCTTCGATTAATGCGAGTAGAAGTTATTGGTTAAGAAGTGAAGCGGATGGCTTAGTGAATGTGAAACGTAAAATTGGATCTCGGGTAAGCAAAGGTTGTTTGCTGGCTAATGTGGTCAACCCGTTCGGCAGCGAAGTAACCGAATTAAGATCGCCAACTGATGGCATCATTATTGGACTGACAAACATTCCAGTTGCCAATGAAGGTGAGGCGCTGTTTCATATTGCGCAGTTTGTTGGTGATGATATTGAAATAGCTAACGAGCACTTAGACGAGTTTATTTCAACTTACGCTTAACAGAATTACCTAGGATTAATCCTTTATGAGCCACTGATTAGTTATCTCTATTCAGTGGCTTATTGCTATATGCGTACAAATAACGTTATTGGTTGCTTGCTCGCTATTGAGGATACTTTTTAATAGATTCATCATCTAAACCTACCTTTTTTAGGATAACTTTAAATCTCTTTTCCTGATGGTATTTAACTAATCTCGGATCATTTCTACTAAATATAAGACAATTGGATTGATGGTAAACCGCATCTTCAAGGTACTGAAACATCGATTCTTTGTCGTCTAACAAGGCATAGACTACTGCTGTTTCATAAGGACAAACATATTGGTCCATTGATTGAGCTTGCGCGACTAAATTAAGCGCTTTAGAACCAAAATTTGATGCAGCATAGGACTGTGCTAATAATACGAGAGGTAATGAGTCGTTGAGACTTAAAGAGACTCCCTGTTCAGAAAGTTTGATACTTTCTTGTTCCTGTTGATTTATATATTTTGCGACGGCTAAACTTAATAAAGGATAAGGTTGTTCAGGAAGTAATCGATGCTTTTCTGTTCCCCAGGCTATAGCACCCTCTATATCATTGACCATCATTAACGCCCACATCCCCCATTCTGCAATTTCTAAATTAAGGGGGTCAAGGGTATTGGCAGACTCTAATGCTTGCTTCAACTTTTTTTTATTCCCCAATGCTGCGTAATATAATGCAAATCCTAGTTCGGTCGTCGCTAAGTCTGGTTGAATTTGTTTAGCCTTATTTAACATGTTCCAAGCTTCTTGCCATTGCCAGTTATGTACGTAAGCCAAACCTAATGATGAAAGCACTTGTGCTGAGTCTGGTTTAATTGCAAGAACTTGTAAGGATGAACTGATCACATCGGGCATGACTTTTTTTGGGGATTTAAAAAATGTCATTAATAGCCTGTAAGCATCTGACTTTGCTTTGTAAGCTTGGACGAACTTAGCGTCTAGTTCAATGGCCTGATTAAACATTGTAATCGCTTGCTCTGTGGAGGAAAGCGTCATTTTTGACAAAGCATGCTGCCCTTTAATGTAAAATTGATAGGCTTGCATATTATTGGTTGGCGGTGATGCTAGTTGCTTTTTTTGTTGTGAAAGTACCATAACTTTCAATGTGTCTGAGACCAATGTTGCTATTTTTGCCTGCACAGCAAATATATTGAGACTATCAGAGCTGATGTCAAAATCATTTACCCAGATAAGTTCCTTTGTTTGAATGTTTTCAAGTTCAACAGTTACACGTATTTGACCATTGACACTCTCGCTCACAGCACCGTCTAATACATATTCTATTTGAGGTAGTTTGTTTAGAATATGACTTCGAATTTTATTATTGCTAAAGGTGAAGGAAGTTGGTGGTGGGAGAGTTGTAATACCCTCAATTTTTCTGAGATCTTGAATGATTTCTCGGGTCATTTGTTCGGTAAAAGGCACCCAGCTTTCATTGTTCGTAATTGTTGAGAAGGGCACAACTAACAGTATTGGTTCGTGACTTTTTGTGCCAGTTTTTTGATAATAAAACCAGAAAGTAAGGGTTATGACTGTGACTAATAAAGTCATTAGCCATTCCCACTTACGATGGTAGAGAGTGGCCAGTATAGGTACTTTATTGCTTAAACTAGAAGGTTGTACGTTAAATGATATTTGCTTTGGGTTTTCTTCAATTTGAGCTATAAACTGATAACCTCTTGAGCGTATTGTGTTGATAATTTGCTGCCTTTCGCCATCATCACCTAATACATTGCGAGCGGTTTTAATATGGTTACTTAAGGTCGTATCTGAAACTTCTCTATTTGCCCAAATATTTTGAAATAACTCATCTCTTGAAATAACCCTTTGGCGATTCTCAATTAAGTATACGATCAAATCGAATACTTTAGGTTCTACAGCAATAACGTTCCCATCAATACGGATTTCGAATTGAATGAGATCGATTTCTGTTTGGTTATATCGATAAATCACAATGAGTTTTCATCCTGAATCACTTCCTGAATCTGTTTGTCGACAGAAATGTGAACAAATAATTAGCTAAAGATTATCCAATCTTCATGTTGTTTAGCACCGCTAATTAATACTAGAAGTTCAATTCGCCAGTGAAAAGGACTAACACTATGCCGACATTAACTGAACTTATTCTAGATCCCGTATCGCTCACACTGCTAGCGATATACGGCACATTAATTGTGATTGAAATTAGCTTCCCTGCACGAAAACTGCCGAAGGTGACTGGTTGGGTCCCGATATCTTTAGCCGTATTTAGTTTTTATTTTTTGCTATCTAGCTACCTGCCATTATTGATTGACCCATACTTAAAACCGTTTCAGGTAGCTAATTTAGATGACCGGAACTCTTTTCTTGGTACTATTTTCGCCATCTTAATTTTCGAGCTATTGATTTATATTTGGCATAAGGCAATGCATAAACATAAAAGCCTGTGGCGAATATTTCACCAGATGCATCATAGTGCTGAGCGGCTTGATAGTTTTGGCGCTTTTTACTTTAGTCCCTTCGACATGATTGGCTTTACTTTGATTGGAAGTATAGCTCTGAATATCTTTGTTGGGTTATCGCCAGAAGCAACAACTTGGTTTTTTTATAGCACTATGGTGTTAGCTATTTTTCCTCACCTCAATATTAATACACCCCAATGGCTCGGGTATATCATACAAAGGCCTGAAAGCCATTCAGTGCACCATGAAAAAGGCGTGCATGCTTTCAATTATTCTGATTTACCCATTTTTGATATTATTTTTGGCACGTTCAATAATCCTAAAACGTTTGCTAAGGAAATTGGTTTTTTTGATGGAGCTTCGAGAAAACTGCCACAGATGTTAACGTTTCAAGATATAAATTCATTGAAAAGTAAATAAAGATGACTTTTTATAGGTGGTTTTTATGTTTATATTTCAATAATATAAAGCTGAATGCAATGATAAGGATGCTAAGTGACATTACAAGTAATTGAACAAGATGAGGGTGAAGCATCTTTTACCCCGTCTAAAATCGTATGCGTAGGGCGCAACTACGTCGATCATATCCAAGAGTTAGGCAACGAAATCCCCTCAGATATGGTGGTATTTGTTAAGCCGAATTCAGCCATTGGTCAAAATCTGCCGTCATTTATACAAGAGCAGATTCATTATGAAACAGAGCTTTGCTTTAAAGTGGAAAATGGTCAGTTTGCTGCAGTAGGGCTTGGGTTGGATCTTACTAAACGTGCTTTACAATCAAGTCTTAAAAGTCAGCAATTACCCTGGGAGCGTGCTAAGGCATTTAACGGCTCAGCAATATTTAGCCAATTTATCAGTTTATCGACATCATCACTCAAGGCGAATGCGAGTTTTTGCTTTATGCTCACGATTGATGATGAACTGATTCAATTAGGCCATAGTGATTTGATGATGTATTCGGTTGATCAGATCCAGCGTTCTATTAGCGAGTTTATGTCATTGGTTGATGGTGATATTGTGATGACAGGTACGCCAAAAGGAGTCGGAGAGGTCACTAAAGGTGCAGTTTTTGAAGTAAAGCTTTGGCCTGGTATTGAATACCATTCTTATGAGCAATTATTAGTAGACGTTAACAAAGCTCAACCTATGATATGTCAGTCATGGGTCGCAGAATAGTTTGAATTAATTTAGCTTTATAACGACAAGTTAGGGCCTTGCAAAGGCAATCAGTATTTGATTAATGTAGCTGGCACTATAGCCAATGTTTGCGTGCGCCTAACTGATGTTGTTTGTCATTATAGCGCTTAAAAGTTTGCAATCACCTGTTATGACACTCATAACAGATATTGTTGTTTTAGCTGAAGATATAAAGGGCAAGGTTGAAAGCCTAGCTATTGCCGCCCATAAAAGTGTAGCAAAGTGGTGAGTGTAAGTTTGGGGTTACTTCATGTACGCTGCAAAAGATCACTGCGCAGATATCTGATTGAAAAGGCTGAAACTGAGCGATATTAACCTAAGAAAACAGGCAAAAATCGATGTTGATAATTATGTATGAACACCAATTATGCCGTTAGCGATGTTTAATTATAAATCTTATGGTAATGCCTAATAACTAATAACTAATAACTAATGTCTAATTCGATTGGGCAAATATCTGGCTAAACGATGGGCGCTTGTGAATTTCTATAGGTTGATTGAGCTTTCTTGCCAGATCACTTGCTGCAATTAATCCTCTGATGTGATGCAATTCTTGATCGATTACCAGCATGTGGTGAAGGTTATTCTCTTGCAGTAATCGAACAATATCACTCACTTTTGCTGTTGATATTTGATTGTAATCAAAAGCTTGTAGTTCTTCTCTTGGCACCATAACTTCAGTTACCAATAACTCATCAATCGTTAAAGAGAGACGCTTAGCTGTGAGCATCAGATTGTGATGGGATAGTTCTTGTTGGGTAATGATACCCAGAAATTTATCATTTTTATCCACGACCAAGCGCATATATGCGTGAGTTTTTTCCATGATTTTAGCAGTCCCAACTGCACTGGTAGAGGCATCAACAATGATGGGTCTAGATACATCAAAATCAGTAAAAATCTCTAAAGCTGAAGAGTCTAAATTGGGTGTTGTTGACTCTGATGACCATAAAAGGTGATCGATAGATGCTGTACTAAATAATTCTAAATTTCTCATGTGTTTTGTTCCGTTACGCTATGTAAACGGCTTAGGTTACTGAAAGTAGCGACCGCTATTATTCAGGATTGGTGCAACGTCCTTTATATGTTTAACATCAAAAAACCTTAACCTTGTGTTAATAACAATAGACCTGTGGATGCAAGTGAAGCAAGTACATGAAGAACATTTAATTTAGGTTAAGCTACTGTTGTGTATGTTAAATTTTGTGCTAACATTCTAGTGGGTAATAACGCAAGGACGACAAAATGCCGACCAAACAAATCACTAGCAAAGATGGATTATCGAAGGAGTTTAAGTATTTACTGGCAGGCACGTCAGTCAATATTGATATCGTCAGTCCAGCAGGGCAGAAAGGGCGCTTTAGAACCATTTTTATTGGCTATTTACCTGAAGAATATATTCTCATTCAATTTCCTGAATCTCATAAATTGGGCAGTTTCAGCCAATATATTAAGCAGGGATTACAAATTACAGTACGCGGCTTAGTAGAAGGTCATGAAGCGTCGGTCATTGCTTTCATTTCCAGTATAAAACAAACCTTGAGCCAGCCTTCTAATATTATGGTTTTAGACTTCCCTAAGAGTATGGTTATTCATAATTTACGCTCTACTAAACGCGTGTTGACAGACTTACCTATGAAAATTTGTACTACACCTGATCATTTATCAGGGACATTGACTGATGTTTCTTTAGCTGGATGCCAGCTTGAACTGGAGCAGCAAAAGAAAGGATTAGATGAAGGTGAAGAAATCGTCATAGAAGTCGCTGAAAACGAGCAAGAGACCATCAGAGTAAAGGCAAGGATTTGCAATGTGAAGACCTCGGATGATGGCACCGCATTGGGTTGCCAGTTTTTGAATGAACAAGAAACTGAAATAGAGAAAATTGTTCATATGGCATTAATGGCAGAACAATAATTATCTCAATTTGGCATCATTGATTAACTTGCGTTACACGCTAAGTTATTTTGCAAAAATAGCCTAATGCTTAGGTTTAACAGTATTAGGCTACGAGTCATTGTTTTATCGTTTAATTAGCTGATTTTACTGTATTAGCTTAACTGTATTAACTAAGCTGTGTTAACTTAGCTGTATTAACTTAACTATATTAGCTTTTCCAGAGGCGCTGTTTTGTCACAGCTCTTGGCTTTCCTTTTTTTATTAACCAATAAACGTAAACAAGGCTCAAAACAATGGTTAGGCCTTTAAATATGTTGGCGCTAGCTTCACCCATTGCACCACCTGACATACCAAAAATACCGTAAGTGGCGTTCATAAAAAGATGCATCCACATAGGGTACCAAATGCTGTAACCACACTCACAATAGAGCCAAGCAAACCAAGAACCAGCGACAGCCATAAAAGCAAACAACATCAATGCAGATATGACATCATGGCTTTGGTAAAGGTGTCCAAAACCAAAAATCAGTGAAGTGGTTATTGCTGCAGGAATAAAGCCCCATTTACAAACCCGAAATAATAGACCAAATAAAATGGCTCTAAAAATTATCTCTTCAAACAATGCAGGGTAAACCGATCCTGTTATCACTGCCGCGATAGATAGGTTTAAGTCTGTCGATAAATAAGCGTAACCGAGCGTCATAGGAACGCAACATAATAAGGCGGAGGTTAAGTAGCAGTCTTTGCGATCAGAATTGAGCCCTAACACGGCTAAAACAGGCTCATCTCGAAAGATGTACAAAGTGAAAAAAACAAAAGGGCCGTAGATAAAAAGCCATCTGGTTAGAGAGTGCAGAACATAAGAATGGTTATCTAAAGCTAGTAGTGTTTCTGTCCATGTTTCACCCCATAAATTTCTTATCAATAAATGGCTACAAATGAATGCCGCCAACAAAAGTGTTGCTCTGATTTTATTTGTCATCTTCTACCCAGTCGTCATTTAGTGTTTATCGAATGACAGTGTTAACAACGAGTGAGTAAGTCACAATACTTTTGGGATTAGCTTAAATTTTTAGTGGTGAAACCTGTCGAATAGGGACGAATAACATTAACTAGGGGCGAGTGACAAAGCGGTTTTAATTACAGCAATATATGATCGAGACACAGGAACGATAATGTCACTAAACTGCATTGTTAGTTTTAAACCATTGGCATTACCGTGGAATGATTTCACGTGTGATAAATTTACCCCGTAAGAGCGATGGCATCGAACAATATCGCTATCGTGTGGTAATTGTTCTAGCGCTTTAACCAGTGTCATGCGCAGTAAGTTAACAGTCGCTTGGTTGTCTTTTATTGTAATGATTTCACAGTAGTTATCGGCTGATTTGATCAAAATAATATCGGCTAAGCTGACAGATAAAAAGTCTGACTTGTTCTCGCCCGTTATTTGAATGACAACAGAACTATCGGTTATTTTTTGGGCTTTATCTTCTGTTAACGAAGCTTTTGTTAACCGAGAATTTGTTAACCGAGAATTTGTTAACTGAGTATCTGTTGATTGAGTATCAGTTAAGCGAGAATTAGATAAAGGGGCAGATGGAGTGGGATTACTCGTTGATATCACATTATTATGGTTACGAAAATACATAATCGAAACTGGAAATATCGCAATAGTCGATACGTAAAATACAAATATCAGCTGGTTTTCCCAGTGCCAACTATCATAAACGGCAACAACGAAATAGCTATGATTGAACAGCGCTGCGATTGTGATGTATAGGCTAATGATTAATAGAGGATAAGGTTTTATTTTGGCTCTATGGTGAGATAAGGCTATCTCAATCATCCCTGCAATAAAGACGGCTAGGAATGTGGCAACGCCATAGCCAGCTAAGCGTAGGTATTTAAATGATAACTCTGACTCATAAGTGCCAAAAGGCTGAAAGACACATAAGATCAGCACTGTAATACTGGCAGTTAGCAAAGCCCGTTTTTGTAAAGTAATGCGAGAGTTTAGCGAGTCGTTCAACCAAAACATGAAAGATATTCTAATGATAAATTTTACAAAACACTAACATAAAACTATCTCTAAGAGAAAATCAAAGACGGTTGAAATGAATTCCCTTCTAAGTTAAAACTTAGCGAGTGTCAGTGATGTTTAGGCGCATATAAGGTGAACTTATTCAATGTGTGTAATGGCCAACTAATATTGAGTTCTTCCTTGAACATCCTTGCTTTATTATGTCTTTTAAAACGACAAAGTAATTACTTTGCCGTCTTAGCACTCTGTCACTATTTAACCCTTGAAATGGTGAACCTATCTAATAGGGTTAAAGTGGTGAAGCTTGTTTTAATTTATAACATCTAAACTTTAGGTTTTAGGTTTAATGCCTTATCAATATCTTCAGCGCTATTGCGGTTAGGGACTTGTTCCCATTCTTCTCCCCATGAACGGTTTACAATTCTTCCGCGCTCTACAGCAGAGCGCTGCTCTATCTCTTTTGCCCAGCGAAGTAAGTTAGGATAACTTTCCACATCCAAAAATTCAGCGGCATCGTAGAGATTACCTAAGACTAAATTGCCGTACCAAGGCCAGGTTGCAATATCAGCAATACTGTATTCGTCGCCTGCAAGATACTGATTATTTGCCAGTTGCTTATCTAATACATCTAGCTGTCTTTTGGCTTCCATTGAAAAGCGATTAATTGGGTATTCAAATTTTTCAGGCGCATAGGCATAGAAATGGCCAAAGCCACCACCAAGATAAGGTGCAGAGCCTTGAAGCCAAAATAGCCAATTCATCACTTGAGTACGACTTGCTAGTTCTTCAGGTAAAAAGTGACCAAACTTTTCAGCCAGATAAACTAAAATTGCACCAGACTCAAAAACATTAATAGGTTCATCCGTGGTGTTGTCGAGTAATGCAGGAATTTTAGAGTTAGGATTGACTGCAACAAAGCCTGAAGAGAATTGATCACTTTCGCCAATATTAATGATATAAGCATCGTACTCGGCTTCAGTTACTCCTGCTGCCAGTAGTTCTTCAAGCATGATAGTGACTTTCTGTCCGTTAGGCGTACCCAAAGAGTAAAGCTGCAGAGCATGCTTACCTTTAGGCAGCACTTTATCAAAACGGGCACCAGAATCAGGTCGATTGATACTTGCCCATTTTCCACCATTTTCATCTTCCATTTTCCAAACTTTAGGCGGAGTGAATTCGTTCGTCATTGTAAAACCTCATTAATTTGACACTAGCTAAAAGATGACCATCAATGCTTTTATCTAGCTTCTGCGGACTGGGATACATTTCTCGTGCTATGTAAAAGATATTAGGGCAAAACTAAAATAAAAAAGTCTAGGACGAAAAATAGATTAGCAGAATTGGTTATTAATAAGGGAAATTTAGAATAATGAAACGCTGTGAACTGGGAGGATAACCGAGTCAATAATATGAGAGATGATTGGAGGGTGAAAAGTAACAATTGCTTGATATTAATACTTAACACCCACACCTAACACCCATAATTAAAATCCATACTCGATACCCATATATAATACCTATGGATAAGTAGGGCTTTATAACTTAGTTGTCACTTCAAAATTGACTCTGCGGATTTTTGAGCGCTCAGCTTTAGTAAGCTTTTTACCTTTATCTTGAATGATATGGGCACTTGAAGCTAACTGATTTGGAGAGGCGCCAAGTACGACAAGATGTTCAACTAACCCTTCTGCGCGACGTTTAGCAAGCGCTTTATTGTATTCAATGGTGCCTTTATCATCCGTGTAACCTTGAATATCAATCGATTTGTTAGGGTTGTTTGACAGGTAAGTCACGATACAAGACATGTTACTGTCTAATCGACTGTATGGTTTGTCACTGTTCACCTCAAAAAATACCGGTCTAAAGCCTGTCACTTCGGTTTCTTGCTCATTTTGTAATGCGTAACTTAAGCAAGCTGGAGATAAAGAAACCTTTTGCGGCGTTTCGGGGGCTTTTTCTGGTGTTGATTTACACCCTGAAATGACAGTAAATGCTAATATTATCGCTGAATATTTTAAATGTTTCATATCTATATTTAGTCCATTAAAAAAGAAGTCGTAAAATTACCTATTCTATAATTGCGGGTCAATAGTAATT
>NZ_MCUF01000059.1:0-88951 GCF_002873615.1 Shewanella sp. 10N.286.51.B7 | reverse complement strand
CTTTTTGCCGTTAATTTGAACCGGTTAAAACCATCTCAAATCAACCTGACTCAGTGTTTCGCTATTGCGCTCTGCCGTGTCAGTGGATGCGCATTATAGGCAAATCAGATTTTCGCGCAAGGGCTTTTTAAAAGAAAATGACAGAAACATGAATGACAGATGAACTTTTAAACGAAACGCATAAAAAAGGGACTAAATAGTCCCTTAATCCAGCTATAGCAGCATTTATTCACCAAAGAATCTTGATTCTTGTTTAATAGTCACAGCTTTACCTTCAATGTTGGCGTCAACGACTAAGTTAATTTTTGTCACTGTTCGTTCCAATTGGCCAGGATCTACTGCAATACTAATAGGTAGTGTTAATACTTCACCCGCTTTGATTGCAACTTGTTTTGGTCCATTCCACTCATATCCTTCTAAACCGTCCATTGAGAGTTGATACTCTTGAGCTTGTTCGGTCTTGTTGAGCAGTTTCAAAGTATAGGTATTTTCAACTAAACCATCATTAGTGATACGGTAAAGGGCGTTTCGATCACGAATCACATCCATACGCAAAGGTGCGATTGTGGCACTGGCATAAACGAACACTAGTATCATCACTGTTAATGCTACGCCGTAACCAATCAGTTTTGGTCTTACGATCGTCTCTTTAACATCTTCCAGTTTATTTTCGGTTGTATAACTAATTAAGCCTTTGTCATAGCCCATGCGCTCCATTGTAGTGTCACAGGCATCAATACAGGCTCCGCAGTTAATACACTCGTATTGAAGTCCATTGCGAATATCGATACCAGTCGGGCAAACCTGCACGCACAAGTCACAATCAATGCAGTCACCCAAGCCCATTTCTTTATGGTCAGCTTTACGAGATCTCGGCCCTCTGGTTTCACCACGTTTACTATCGTAACCCACTATATAAGTGTTCTTATCAAACATCGCCGCTTGGAATCGTGCATATGGGCACATGTGGATACACATAATTTCGCGCATCCAACCTGCGTTACCGTAAGTAGCAAAGGTAAAAAACACCACCCAGAAATAAATGCTTAGATCAGCATTTAAGGTAAATACATCTATATACACCTCGCGACTTGGTACGAAATACGACACAAAGGTCATTGCAGTTAATAATGAGATAAGTATCCAGGAGGTGTGTTTGGCGGTTTTTCGCCATAGCTTATTAAAGCTCCATGGCATTTGGTCTAATTTAATTCGCTTATTACGTGCGCCTTCAAATTTTTCTTCAAACCAAATAAAGATAAAGGTCCACACGGTTTGCGGACACGTGTAACCACACCATACTCTCCCAAGATAAGTCGTCACAAAAAACAAGCCAAATGCGGCAATCGTAAAGAGTGCTGCGAGTAAGGTTAAATCCTGTGGCCAAATAGTCAGTCCAAAAATATGAAACTTCTGTTCTGCTAGGTTAAACCAAACCGCTTGGCGATCTCCCCAAGGCAGCCAAGGTAATATTAAAAAGAATGACATGGTTGCCCAGCCAATACGCCTTCTAACAGTCGTCCATAAACCTGTCACTGCGCGAACATAAATACTATTACTCGGATTAAATCTATCTGCCTTACTGGCATCGGGTTGGTGGATCTTAATCCGTTTTTGTTTGGCGTAATCTTTAGGTGTAGATTCTTGTGTCATCTTAATGCCTTACTACTTATAAAAGGGGCAAAGAAAGTGGCAGTTACCAAATATAAGTTATCGTTTTTAGTCAAAAAAACCTATTAACTGCTACACACTCGTATATAGAGTGTTAATTGAGTATATTATACTCGTATTATTCATGGTTATTCACTTTAATTGGACTAAATGATGAGAGGCTGGATCCTTATTGCACTGATTGGCGGTGTTATTTACTACTTTGCGACCGAAACAAATAAATTAGATGAACCTATTGCTGAAATTCAGTCTGTCATAAACAGCGCTGATGACAAGGTGACATCAATGACAGGCACAAAGATCATAAGAAAGAGTGAGAAGGTTATTGCAATTCCTTCAGGTGTAATAGAAAGACTTTCAGACAAAGAGGCCTCTGAATTCAAAGCTATCTTTACTGATAATAGTACTGTGGCAGCATTTAAAGATGACTACTGCGGCTTTGGTGCTAGACATCCAGTTATTGGCAAAGAAAACCTGCAATTAATCTGTGACAAGATATAAATTTAACTTTCCTGACATCTGTCAATTGACCTGAGATTTAATTCAGCCTAGCCTTTGGATATTCGATTGAAAAAGGCTAGTAAAATGACTCAACAGGTTTCCGATATTTTCGACCCATCACTTTGGGACACAGTAAGCGACTTCGACTTTGAAGACATTACTTACCATCGCGCAAAAGACCAAGGCACAGTAAGGATTGCGATTAATCGTCCAGATTGTCTTAATTCTTTTCGTCCTAAAACTGTAGACGAGCTCTACACCGCACTAGATCATGCTCGCCAATGGTCTGATGTTGGTTGTGTGTTAATTACTGGAAACGGCCCTTCGGCTAAGGGACAGCATTCTTTCTGTGCTGGCGGCGATCAGCGTATTCGTGGCAAAGATGGCTATAAATATGAAGGTGCAGAAGAAGGTAAACCTGATGTCGCACGTATGGGTCGTCTACATATATTAGAAGTACAGCGACTCATCCGCTTTATGCCTAAAGTGGTTATTGCTGTTGTTCCTGGTTGGGCTGTTGGCGGTGGCCACAGTTTACACGTGGTGTGTGATTTAACCTTGGCCTCAAAAGAGCATGCGGTATTCAAGCAGACTGATCCGGATGTAGGCAGTTTTGACTCAGGTTACGGCAGTGCTTACTTAGCTAAAATGATTGGCCAAAAACGCGCTCGTGAAATTTTCTTCCTTGGTTTTAATTATACTGCAGATGAAGCATTTGATATGGGCATGGTAAACCGTTCTATCCCACATGCCGAACTAGAAACTGAAGCATTATCTTGGGCAAAAGAAATCAATAGTAAGTCTCCTACTGCAATGCGCATGCTTAAATATGGCTTTAACTTGCCAGATGACGGCTTAGTGGGTCAGCAACTATTTGCAGGTGAAGCAACTCGTCTTGCTTATGGTACTGAAGAAGCTCAAGAAGGCCGTGATGCATTCCTTGAAAAACGCGATCAGGATTTTTCTAAATTCCCTTGGCATTATTAACGCCACTCGCTCACTAACCTAGCTTCAAAGATTAACCCTCTGCAATTATTGAGAGGGTTTATCTAACTTCCCAATGTTTCTTCTGAGCATAAACATGAATAAAACCCACCAAAACTCTGATTTTATTTGTTTGTAGTATAAAAAATACACCTACAAAACCTTAATCGAATAAACCTTTCGTCTTAATTGGTAAAAAACACTTTAAATGATAATAAGAACTGTTATCATTTAAATCAAATCAACACCAATACTGAAAAGGCTTTAATCATGAAAAAAACTATCTCTTTCGCAATTTTACATTTCAGCGTCGCTTTTACGATTACCTACCTACTAACAGGCAGTATTGTCATTGGTGGGGCGGTCGCTTTAATTGAACCTGCAGTGAATACAGTGGTGTTTTATTTCCATGACAAAGTCTGGAATCGCATTGAAGCAAATGAAACAGCTAATAATGACTTGGCCAGTATTGCTGTTTCATAATCTTTGTTCTGATTGAAAGCGTTATAGCGAAGCTATTTTGGCGGAGTTTCTTTCTCTAAACCCAATTTTTTAGCTAACGGTGCGATTGCGCCACCTTGAATAAAGATAGAAAACAACACAAAAAAGAACACCATATGCACGATATCAATCGCGCCAGGTACGCCTGCTGCTGCAGGTATAAGTGCAAACACAATTGGCGTTGCACCTTTTAACCCGATCATGGATATAAATAGTCGTTTTTTCCAGGTTGCTTTTACAAAAGGTAAATAGCACAGTTGCACGGCCAATGGCCTTGCTACAAAAATTAATAACAAGCCAGGGATAATAGACGCCCAAAATACGGTCATTAATGTTTGTGGGAAAATCTGTAGTCCCAATACAATAAACATCAACGCCTGTGCTAACCACGATAGGCTGTTAAAGAAGTGCAAATTAACCTGCTGACCACGTTTAATCCCATTACCAATCACCACGCCAGCAATGTAAGAAGCCAATAGAATATTGCCTCCCATTAATTCCGCACCATAAGTCGCAATAATAAAACTCGCCAAGACAAACACAGGAATGAGCCCGTATTCAGATAAGCTTATTTTACTCAATAAGGTCACTGCAATTTTACCAATCAAAAAGCCTACAACTACCGCAACCAATATCTGAGTGACTAAATCTAAGCTTAACGACGACAGTGTCACTGATTGCGTCGATGAAAGCGCCATTTCTGTCAGCACAATCACCATTAGCATAGCTACAGGGTCATTGGTTGCTGATTCAAACTCCAAAACCGTATCGGTTTCTTCTTTTAACTTGAGCTTTTTAGATTCCAAAATTGAAAACACAGCTGCTGCATCGGTTGATGACACGACTGCCGCGAACAATAAACAGGTAATAAAATTAAAATCGAGTAATAAGTAAAGTATTGCTGCAAATATAATCGTAGTAAAAACAACCCCAAATGAGGCTAATACTCCGCCCTCTTTATATGCCACTTTAATTTTTGCTGTTGAGGTGTTTAAGCCCCCCACAAAAACAATCACATTTAAAGCAAGCCCACCTATCCAAGCCGTTTTGTCTAAATTGTCATATACAAAGTTAAACTCACCATTACCCAGTGATAAGCCAACGCCCATGAAGATAAATAGCGACGGAATACCAAGCGTACGAGATGGGTGATGTAATAGAATGCCAATAACAATCAGAATAGACATTCCAATCATGATCATCTCGGTTGTCATAAAGTCACCTTTAGGAATTGAATAAGCGCATTTTGATAGATTAGCTTTTTGGAATAAAAGCCAAAGTTATAAGGGTAGAGAGTTTTATAACTTAACGGACCATAAAGCACGACTGTAATAAAACTTTAATAAAATAATTAACCAATATTAGTTTGCGCACAATATAGCACTTTTCTTACAGCTAAACTTAAAATAGCCTTAAACAACGATTAACACAAAACTATTCAGTCAGTTAAATTTCTACACCTAACGGACAAAAAAACAGCCAGGCTGCGCACTACAAAACTTTAGCCTCACTTAAGAAAACCTCATATCTTTTTGCTAAATTATAGTTAACAAACCACAAGCAGTAACATCGCAACAACATATATAAAACATAAGCTTAGATGCACCATGTAAAAAATAAAGCACCCCATTTCACTGTAACTTTACTGTCATATTGATCTGTCTTAATGCACTCGCTTCAAATTACAGCGTTGAAAGAAGCACCCTAACTTCAGATATCCAAGACGGATATTGAAACAAATAATAAGTGGAATTTGTGATGAAAAAAGTGATTGGTTTATTAACTGCTGTTGGCTTAATGACGGCACCTCTTGTTCAAGCTGGTACAGTAACAGTATCTGGTTCGACATCTGTTGCACACGTTATGGAAGTGCTAGCAGAGAACTATCAAAACACTGCTAAAAAGAACATTGAAGTACAAAGCACTGGCTCTTCTGCTGGTATTCGTGCAGCGAAAGACGGCACCAGCATGATTGGTATGTCTTCTCGTAACGTTAAAGAGAATGAGTTAAACGATACAACAAAAGAAATCGTTATTGCTCGTGATGGTATTGCTGCAGCAGTAAACAAAGCAAACCCTGTTCAGAACTTAACTCAAGAACAAATTTCAAAAATCTATCGCGGCGAAATCAAAAACTGGAGCGAAGTTGGCGGTGAGTCTCGCCCAATCGTTGTCGTTACTCGCGAAAACGGTTCAGGTACTCGTGGCGCATTTGAAGAAATCATGAAGCTACAACGTACGGTTAATGGCCACAAAGTAACGGCTATTACACCAACTGCTCAGGTAGGTAACGGTAACGGTATGATCAAGACCATCGTTGCTAACAACCCATTTGCAATCGGCTATATCTCATTAGGCAGTGTTGATGACTCACTACGCGCCTTAAATGTTGACGGTGTTGAAGCAAGTGATTCAAACATCGCAGCTGGCGACTATCAAATTGCTCGCCCTTTCATCGTATTAGTGAATAACAAACCACACCCGAACGCAGAAGGCTTTATCGACTTCATCATGTCTGAAGATGGTCAAAGCATTGTTGCTGAAGAAGGTTACATCCGCGTTCAGTAATAATTACAACTAAGTTTTTAAGAGGAGCTTGCGCTCCTCTTTTGTAGTTTCTACAAATATTTAAATGATTTAATCATCAGTACGACCCTGAGGCATATGATGAATACAGCAACTAAAGTCCAATCTACAGGACTACAACTTGCACCTAAGAACACCGTGGACATAAAAGAAATCTTCTTTCATGGTCTATTCCTATGTTGCGCTATGGTTGGCGTTCTATCCGTTTCTACCATTGGATGGTTTGTATTTAATGAAGGTTTACCAGCGTTCAAAGAAGCTGGAGTAACCGAGTTTGTAACAGGTAAAGAGTGGTTACCACCAGCGCTATACGGCATTTTCCCAATGATTGTCGCCTCGATAATATCAACTGCAGGCGCAGTTATTATCGGTGTTCCTATTGCCATCCTTACTGCGGTATTCCTTGCTGAAATAGCACCTAAATGGCTAGCAGACTTAGTAAGACCAGCCGTAGAGTTACTGGCAGGTATCCCATCTGTTGTTTACGGTTTTTTCGGGTTGGTGATTATTGTTCCAGCTATCGAAACTCTATTTAATATTCCTGCAGGTAACACTGTTTTAGCGGGGATCATTGTGTTGGCGATTATGATATTGCCAACTGTAATTACTATTTCAGAAACCTCAATTAGAGCATTGCCTTCGGTATACAAAGAAGGCGCATTAGCACTTGGGGCATCACATGTTTACAGCATTTTTAAAGTACTCATCCCTGCGGCTAAAAGTGGCATCTTAACTGGTGTTGCTTTAGGTGTTGCGCGTGCTATTGGCGAAACGATGGCAATTATCATGGTGATGGGGAATGCACCAGCAATGCCAGGCTCATTGCTTGAACCAGCAAGAACATTAACTGCAAATATCGCGATGGAAATGTCCTATGCAACAGGCATCCACTCAAGTGCCTTATATGCTACCGGTATCGTGCTATTAGCATTTATCGTATTGCTTAACGGTTCACTGTTATATCTAAACCGCAAGAGAGCTTACTAATCATGTCTAAGTTTACTCAATCAAACTCGACTATTTCGACACTGAAAGACTCGAAATCATTACTATCGAGAGAAAACCAAGATAAATTGCTGCATGGCGCTATTTGGGCAGCAGCAGGCATCACCATCTTATTTTTACTATGGGTGGTATGGCACATCTTATCTAATGGTTTAAGCCATGTAAGCTGGGAATTTATCACTAGTTCTTATACCCGAATCGGTGAAGCATCAGGTATTTGGGCAATGATTGTTTCAACCGTTTATATGGTGCTACTTTCATTAGCTTTTGCTGCGCCTATAGGCATTATGACGGCAATTTACTTAACTGAATACGCGGCTCCTGGCAGTAAGTTCGTGCAAGTCATTCGTTTTTGTACTGAATCATTAGCGGGTATTCCTTCTATTGTTTACGGTTTATTCGGTATGACATTCTTTGTGACTACCTTAGGACTTGGTTTCTCTATCCTTTCAGGTGCACTAACACTCGCAATGCTCATTTTACCCGTGATTATCCGAACCACTGAAGAAGCATTAATGGCTGTTCCTATGAGTTACCGTGAAGGCGGTTATGCGCTAGGAAGCAGTAAAATCTACACCATTTGGCGTCTCATTTTACCGAGCGCTTTACCTGGTATTGTCACGTCAGTCATTTTAAGTACTGGCCGCGTTATTGGAGAGTCTGCACCGGTATTTTTAACCGCCGGCATGGTGACTCAGATTCCTGAATCAGTATTAGATTCAGGCCGAACATTGACCGTTCATTTATATAAGTTAACCCAAGAGTTATTTACTCAACATGAGTGGGATCAAGCCTACGCAACTGCAACCATATTGATTGTATTAGTGCTGGTATTGAATTTAACAACCAAAGTGATTGCGACCCGATTAAATAAACAATCTTAATCAATACGCAAATAGTCATAAAACGAATAGTCATAAACAAATAGCAATAACACGTAAAAAGTCGTGTTAGATAAAGGCCTGAAAATGAACAAACTTGAAGTAAACAACTTAGATTTATTCTACGGTGAGAACCACGCACTAAAAGATATTTCAATCAATATCCCATCACGCCAAGTCACCGCATTAATTGGTCCTTCTGGGTGTGGTAAATCAACGCTACTTCGTACTTTAAATCGAATGAATGATTTGGTTGCGGGCGTAAAAATCACTGGTACTGTCGCATTTGAAGGCGAAGATATTTATGCCGATGTAGACGTTAAAAACTTAAGAATGCGTGTTGGTATGGTTTTTCAAAAACCAAACCCATTCCCAATGAGTATTTATGAAAACATTGCTTTTGGTCTAAAAGCTCAAGGCGTTAAAGATAAAAAAGTAATTGATCAAGTAGTAGAAGAATCACTTCGCGGCGCAGCATTATGGGAAGAAGTGAAGGATCGCTTGAATACGCCAGCATTTGGTCTTTCTGGTGGTCAACAACAACGTCTTTGTATTGCCCGTGCTATTGCTATGGAGCCAGAGGTCATCTTAATGGACGAGCCAACCAGTGCGCTTGATCCAATTGCGACCCATAAAATTGAAGAGTTAATGGATGAGTTACGCAAAAAGTTCACCATCGTAATTGTGACCCATTCAATGAACCAGGCAAAGCGTATTTCAGATAGAACCGCATTTTTTTGGATGGGTGAGTTGGTTGAACAAGGCGAAACACATCAAGTATTTAATAACCCTCAAGACTCACGTACTCAAGGGTATGTTAGCGGTGAGTTTGGTTAACCTTTTCTGATAGTTTGAGCCTCAAAAAAACTATAAAGTAAAAGCCTCCACAAAATGGAGGCTTTTTAATATCAAACACAATACTAATAGCAAGCTTTGCTTTACCATTTAGTCATTAACTATTTCCCTTATGAGCTCAAAGTGGCAAAACCCAACCCGAAAGGCCCAAGCCGCACCGTTGATATTTTCTGTGCTAAATGTAAAGCCCAGCTGTTTAAGTACCGCAAAGGCGGAAAAGGTGCGTTAGTGAAGTGCTTTAAAGAGCGTATTGTCGATGACTACACCAAAACTGCTTGTGTCTGCCCTAATTGCAGCATCACCTTTGCTAGAGATTGTTTAGTCCGTGGCACCCCTGCATTTAAAATGATTGGCGGCAAAGTCACCATGAAATGACTTAGATCCTGATGAAGATACGTCACCCTTTATCAATAATCTTTTTCACGACATTTATAGCTGCAACATAATTGTTAGCTCAAGTTCAATAAACTGAGTCATTTAATAAATAAAAAACTCTAAAAACTGCCAACCTATTGAGTCAAGTATCAATACATCTACTGATTTCTAGCTAATATTTCTAATCATAAACTCGATTTTTATAGAACGTTTTTTAGTGTGAAAAGAGGTAACAAATGAAAAGATTGATCTCAGTCGCTATTGCTAGCTGTTTACTTATAGGGCCACCAGTATCAGCCGCTCAACAACTATCAACAGAAGATGCTATTGGCATGGCAGGATTAATGATCTGCGATGCATTTTATAGTGACATTGAATCTGAAGAGTCAGCAAGCCAAACAGCTATCATCAAAAAATTAATGGCTGATAAATATAAAACAGGTATTGAAGAAATGATGATGACACAACGCACAAGCGATGAATTAGATTTATATATTGCAAAATTCGAAGCGTCAGATGAAGACAACAAATTTAATTTATGCAAAGAAGCCATACAATATACTCAAGATAGCAGCGTTGCGAATTTAGGAATGAGATAATCACTTAATCATTTTATTATCACGCAGCCTAGCAATGATGAGCTTCAATTTCATGACTTGCTAGACGCAGCTAAATTCCACTACACTTTTATTATGATATTAGTGGAGTTTAACATTGAATATACCCGATATTGGCTTTAACCATCAGCAATCAGATGAAGAAGAACTCGAGGTTATTGATCTCGCCTCGATATATCAAAGAGCCAATATCGACCACAACCCACAGCTCCCCCATAAAGTGAATTTCTTTATGCTCATTTATGTAGAGCAAGGCGAGGGAGTGCACATGATTGATTTCAATGATTACTCTTTCAGTGCAGGTTCTGTATTATTGGTCCAGCGAGAACAGGTCCATGCATTTGATTTCTCTGCTAAGCCGCAGGGTAAAGTACTTATTTTTACGCAAGCATTTTTAGATCAAGTACATGCCAATATGCGCTTACCTAAGTACACTCCAACACATCTTAATCAGCAACACTCACCTCAATTCAATCTGGATCAACCGACTTGCCAGAGAGCCAATTTATTAATCGAACAAATAACATTAGAGGTTAATCACCCACAAACTGATCCATTAGTTATCATGTATTTATTTTCAGCTCTTGCTTTGATATTACACCGGGTTCGACCCGAAGCAAAACATGACAAAATGTCGTTAGATCAAAATGTTAAACTTGCACGCTTTTTTGAGTTAATGCAGCAACACTTCCGTAAAACCCGAGATGCAAGCTGGTATGCCAACCAAGTTAATACAACTTATAAAACCTTGAATCACATTTGTAAGCTAGCAACTGGCTTAACAGCTAAACAAATGATTGATGCTTTTACCGTTATAGAAATCAAACGCCATATTGTCATAAGTAAAAAGCCTTCCCAGCAAATTGCTTATGACTTTGGTTTTGACGATGCTAGCAACTTTGTTAAGTACTTCAAAAATCAAACCAATATCACACCAAGTCAGTTTTTAAAGCAGGTTAGTTAACCACTAGCGTCTTTCTTTAGGTTCGATATTTACCATTTTTACACTTAAATACACTCTGCCCAATTACTCCACTGATCTCTAATATTGCTCTCAAGCCAATTGAGGACAAAACAATGACAACACCTAACCTTATTAAACATTCACTTATAGCAGCCAGCATTTTTAGCCTTATCGCATGTACATCAAATCAGGAAGTAATAACTATGGCAGACTCAAGCGCACAATCATTATCTAATAAGCAAAAAGCTGTAGCGGTAATCTCAAGTATCGAAACAGGCGAGCAAACAGCCATTGGTTACATCAACCCAGAAAAGTATACCCAACATAATTTAGCAGTAGCAGATGGATTAGCAGGCTTTGGGGCAGTGTTGCAGCAGCTTCCCGAAGGAAGCGCAAAAGCCAAAGTTAAACGTGCATTCCAAGATGGTGAATATACCTTCACCCACACTGAATATAATTTCTTTGGCCCTAAAGTTGGCTTTGATGTGTTTCGCTTTGAAGAAGGAAAAATTGTTGAGCACTGGGACAATCTTCAAGCAATAACACCAAGCAACCCAAGTGGCAGAACCCAACTTGATGGCGCGACGGAAATAACAGATTTAGATAAAACAGATTCGAATAAAGCAATTGTCGCTGATTTTGTCGCAACAATATTAATGGAAGGCAATATGAGCAAGATTAATCAATTTATTGATAATGACGACAATGCTTATATCCAACACAACCCAGCAATTGCAGATGGTCTAAGTGGGTTAGGCAAAGCTTTAGGTGAACTTGCCGCAGCTAATATGCCTATGATTGTGACCAAAAACCATAAAGTACTCGGAGAAGGCAACTTTGTGCTTTCCATTAGCGAAGGAACATTCATGAACCAGCACGTCGCTTTTTATGATTTGTTTCGCCTAGATAATGGAAAGATCGTTGAGCATTGGGACACCATTGAAACCATTCCTGCCCAAGCTGAATGGCAAAACAGTAACGGAAAATTTGGTTTTTAATATTTAATTTAATCGCAGATAAAACAACAATGCCGGACTCACCTCTGTAGAAATAAGTCCGGCATTTTACATGTTAAAGCTAAACTAACGCAGTTATTCGATATGACTAACCGCCTCTAAAGTTAGCTTAATCATTTCATTAAGCGTTTGTTGACGTTCTTCAGCAGTTAAGTGAAGACCTTGTCTTATATGGTCAGTCACTGTCATCATTGCAAGTGCACGAGCACCATATTCTGCTGCAACACCGTATAAGCCAGCGGCTTCCATTTCGACACCTAAAATGCCGTATTTCTCCATTAAGTCGTAACGGCTTTCATCTTCACAGTAGAATAAATCAGAAGAGTACAAGTTACCGACATGGTAATTCGCCCCTTGTTTTTCCGCTGCATCTGTCGCTAAGCGTAATAAACCATAGTCGGCAATCATCGCAAAATCAGTATTAGCAAAACGTGTACGGTTAACTGCTGAGTCTGTACTTGCCCCCATTGCAATAACTACATCCATGAGTTTAATACTGTCACTAATTGCACCACATGAACCAATACGAATGATATTTTCAACACCATACTCAGTAATCAATTCTTTGGCATATATGGAAATCGAAGGGATCCCCATACCTGAACCCATTACTGAAATAGTTTTACCATTATATTCGCCTGTATAACCCAACATGTTGCGCACATCGGTCACAAGCCTTGGGTTATCTAAAAAATTCTCCGCAATATATTTAGCACGCAAAGGATCGCCAGGCATTAACACAGTTTTTGCAAATGCACCTTCTGGGGCGTTGATATGTGGGGTCATCTTGTTACTCCGATAAAGCCTGTTATCTCAACAGGCATAACATACAGTTAAAATTAATTTGCTAGGCTAAATAGTAAGCCAGCAATAGTGCCACTCATTAAGTTGGCTAAAGCTGCAGCAATCAATGCTTTCATGCCAATTTCACTCAAATCTTGGCGACGCTCAGGGCACAAAGCCGCTAAACCACCTATTACCATTGCTAATGAACCAAGGTTGGCAAAACCACACAAAGCAAAGCTGATAATAATTTGAGTTTTTGGCGATAAGTCATCAGCGACTTTTAAGAAATCAATGTAGGCAACAAACTCATTAATCACCATTTTCTGGCCAATAAATGATGCCGCTTGGGTTGCCTCACTCCAAGGTACTCCCATCAACCAAGCTAATGGTGCAAGGAAGTAACCCAATATCGCTTGCATGGTGAGTTCAGCGTAACCAAACCAGCCACCGATACCACCAATCAAACCATTAACCATGGCGATTAAACCAACAAAAGCAATTAATAATGCAGATACAGCTAATACTTGCTGCATCCCCATTGCAGCGCCACTTGCTGCAGCATCTAATACATTAGTTGGTTTGTCTTCCTGCTCTTCCATGACCTTTTTAATATCATTTCGTGGTGTTTCAGTTTCTGGCCACATCAGTTTGGCAAATAATAGACCCGCTGGAGCCGTCATAAATGCAGCGGTTAGCACATACTTAATGTCAACGCCCATTTGGATATAGCCAATCATTGTGCCACCAGCCACTGAAGCCAGCCCACCTGTCATCACGGCAAACAATTCTGAGCGAGTCATATGTTTTACAAATGGACGCACCATAGATGGCGCTTCGATAGGTCCGACAAAAATGTTGGCAGTAGCAGAAAGAGATTCAGCGCGACTGGTCCCTAACAGCTTAGATAACCCGCCACCAATCACACCTATAATTAATTGCATAATGCCGAGGTAATATAAGACTGCAATCAATGCACTAATGAATACCACCACAAACAGCACGTTAATCACGAAAATAAAACCAACACTGAATTTGGCTAAATCACCAAATACAAAAGCTAAACCTTCATTACCGTAATTAATTACATGCATCACACCATTTGATGCTGCATCAAGCAAGGTCTGCCCCATAGGCAAATACATCACAAAAGCGCCAAATGCTACTTGAAAGGCAAGCGCACCGAGAACCGTTCTTGGGTTAATTGCACTTCGACGTTCAGACAATAAAACGGCCAATCCGATCAATGCGCACATACCCAATAAACTGATGAAAACTTCCATACATTTTTTACTCATTAAGCATTTAGATGCTTGCAGTGTATCGTGGCAGTAACGGGACTCAAGCTATTTGTATCAACTTGAATTACATTTTTATACTCACAAAGAAAACCTATAGAAACAGGGCAAAAAAACGCCTCAAACTAACAACCCTACTCACCCAAAAGCAACCCAAAAACCACAATTAAAACCAACTCAAAACAATCGCAACATATGAACAATAAGAAAGCGTTATTAGATATCTATACAGACCAATAAGCTATAATGATAAAAGCGAACTTTTAGGATCTTTTCTGAAAATTAACTACAGATAATTGATGTTTTTATATTCAAAACAGAGTGAAAAAACCTCTACTGAAGAGACCTTTTTGTAAATAAAGTAGGGACGTTAAATCAGATATAGGTCTTAATGAAGAAGTAAGCCGTAATGAGACAGCTCATAACAATGACAAATTGGCGCATCAACTTTTGTGGAATACGCATTGAGATACCAGCAGATATATAACCACCAATAAGTGTACCTACCATCACTATTCCCCCTTCAAACCATGCTATTGCATCATTATAAATGAACCAAATGATAGCAATAAGCGACACTGAAGACGAAATAACCAGCTTAATGCCGTTCATGACGTTAATGTTCGTGTAACCAGCTAGCGCTAGATAACTTAACCCCACTATCCCTAAACCAGCATTAAAAAAACCACCGTAAACACAGATAGCCAATAACACTAGAAACAACAAGCCAGCACCCAACTTAGAAGCATATTGGCTTTGGTTTGATAATTGTTTAGCAAAACGGTTAATCTGGCTGCCGAATATAAACAGCAAAGTAGCAAACAATAGTAACCATGGAATCGCTTTCTGAAAAACGTCTTCTGATGCCCAAAGCAACAGCCATGCACCAACCCCGCCACCAATGAAACTCGTTAAAACAATGATTTTAATTTCTTTGCCGTGACCTTTTAGTTCTTTTCTGAAGGCGAAAACACCACTAAGGTAGCCAAAAAAAGAGGAGAAAGTATTGGTCGCATTAGCTATCACAGGGGGAACCCCGACAAACATTAATGCCGGAAATGTCACGAAACTACCGCCACCCGCCACTGAATTAAGTATTCCGCCGATTATCCCAGCAACGAACAACAGTGTTATCTCAAATATCACTTTATAGCCTTATTTTTATGGGTAGTTACTTGTGCAAATCAACTTTAAAATTCTGATAACCATATGTGTTTCAGGTTATAAAGTAAAAACAAAAAAGCAGCCATAAATGGCTGCTTTTTTTAAAACTTACCTTTAAACGCTAAATTTATTCAACTGTCACTGATTTAGCTAAGTTACGTGGTTGGTCTACATCCGTCCCTTTAATTAAGGCAACATGATAAGACAATAACTGTAATGGAATAGTGTAGATAAGCGGCGCCATAAATTCATCACAGTGTGGTACTGGAATAACCTTCATGGTGTCGTCAGACTCAAACTCCGCATCTTTATCTGCAAATACATACATAAGGCCACCGCGAGCGCGGACTTCTTCTACGTTTGATTTAAGCTTTTCCAGTAGCTCGTTATTCGGTGCAACGACAATGACTGGCATATCTGCATCGATTAACGCAAGTGGACCATGCTTTAATTCACCCGATGCATAAGCTTCGGCATGAATGTAGGAAATCTCTTTAAGCTTCAATGCTCCTTCCATTGCGATAGGATATTGATCGCCGCGACCCAAGAATAAAGCGTGATGTTTATCAGCAAAATCTTCTGCTAATTCAGCAATGGCATCATCCAAGCTTAGTGCTTGTTCTACTTTAGCTGGCATAGATTGTAGGCTTTGAGTTATTTCAGTTTCCATCTCTTCTGTCATACCGTTATGACGACCAATAGCTGTAGTCAACATGAGTAAGCCAGCAAGTTGGACTGTAAAGGCTTTAGTAGATGCCACACCAATTTCAACACCGGCTTTCATCATGTAAGCCATGTCAGACTCACGAACTAAAGAAGAACCTGGTGCATTACAGATCGTCAATGTGGCTTTGTAGCCCATATCTTTAGCTAAACGCATAGCCGCTAACGTATCAGCTGTTTCGCCAGATTGTGAAATGGTGACAAGTAAGCTATTTGGGAACATGTGCGACTTACGGTACCTAAACTCTGATGCAATCTCGACGTTACAAGATACACCTGCCCAATCTTCTAACCAATAACGAGCGGCCATGCCAGCATGATAACTCGTGCCACAGGCAATAATTTGTACATGCTTTATATCTTTTAAAAACTCAGCAGCATTTTCACCAAAAGCTGAGTCCAATACTTTACCTGCAGCAATTCTACCTTCAAGTGTATGTGCTATCGCTGTTGGTTGCTCATAAATTTCTTTGAGCATGTAATGACGATACTCACCTTTATCGCCGGCATCATGAGTCACTTCTGACTCTTTTACTTCACGCTCAACCGCATTGCCATCAACATCAAAGATACTCACTTCACGACGAGTAATTTCAGCAACATCACCTTCTTCTAAAAATGCAAAAGAACGTGTCACTGGTAATAATGCTAATTGATCTGAAGCAACAAAGTTTTCACCTAGTCCATAGCCCACAACTAATGGGCTACCACTACGAGCAACAATCATACGTTCGCTGTCACGACGGTCGATAACAACAGTTCCGTAAGCACCTTCAAGTTGCTTTACAGTCGCTTGAACAGCTGCAAGTAAGGTGTCATGTGTTTTTAATTCATGATGTACGAGATGACAAATAACTTCTGTGTCAGTGTCAGAGCTAAAGCTGTAACCCAAGCCTTTGAGCGTCTCACGTAATTTATTGTGATTTTCAATAATACCGTTATGTACTACAGCAATATCACCTTCAGATAAATGTGGATGTGCATTACGCTCACTTGGTTCACCATGAGTTGCCCAACGAGTATGAGCAATACCAGTGCCACCAACTAACGATTGTTCAGTCAAAGCATCATCAAGTTCTTGAACTTTACCCACTCGGCGAGTGCGACCCAATTCACCTTGGTTAATAATAGCTACACCTGCAGAATCATATCCGCGATATTCAAGGCGTTTCAAACCTTCAACTAAAATTTCAGCAACATCCCTTTGCGCTACCGCGCCAACAATTCCGCACATAATTTAATACCTATTTTTGCACTTAATTTAGAAATCTAATATTAAAAGTAATTTGATTTATTTTTTATATGGAGCCAGTAATACTTTGACGCCATATTGAGTAATTTTTTCTACCATATCGTCTGATAGTCGGTCATCTGATACCAGAACACTGATGTTTTCCCAAGCTAGCTCTAAGTTAGGGATCCTGCGGCCAAACTTATCTGACTCAAGCATGACAATCACTTCGCGAGAAACCTCAGCCATCACTTTACTTAAGCCTGTTAATTCATTAAACGTAGTCGTCCCACGCTCAAGATCAATGCCGTCAGCTCCAATAAACAGTTGGTCAAAATTATAAGAACGTAATACTTGTTCAGCTATTTGCCCTTGGAAGGATTCAGAGTGGGGATCCCAGGTGCCACCGGTCATCAATAATGTTGGTTCATTCTCCAGTTCTCTAACAGCATTGGCGAGTTGCAATGAGTTAGTCATAACTAATAAGCCGCGCTTATTATCTAATTGTTGGATCAAACCCGATGTCGTGCTGCCACTATCAATGAGAATTCTATTATGATCTGTAATAAGCTGCGCGGCTTTTTTGGCAATAGATAGCTTATTCGGCGCAATCTTAGCGCTAAATTGCTGCGTAACCTCATCAGGCACAGCAATAGCACCACCATAACGGCGCAGCAGTAATCCAGCTTCTTCTAACGTTGCTAAATCCTTTCGAATGGTAACTTCTGAAGTTTCAAAGCGTAACGATAACTCATCGACACTTACCTCACCTTGTTGGGATAAGATGCTAATAATATTATGTCTACGTTGCTGTGTATTACGTTTATTCATAACTGCCAAAAGTTTCGTTTCGAAAGATAATTATAATCAATCGAAACTTTATTGACAATATTTCAATCAGTTTTTCTAAGTTTTAATCAGACATAAAAAAACGGCCTGTTAAATAACAGGCCGTTTCTATAAAGTTTAGTTTTTATTTAGGACGCTTAACTGGTCTCGCCCAACCAGCAATATGTCGCTGCTTAACCCGAGTTATAACTAACTCTCCTTCACCGACGTCTTTTGCAATAGTAGAGCCAGCACCAAGTGTCGCCCCTTTACCAATGGTAACTGGGGCAATTAGTTGTGAATCACTGCCCACAAAGACATTATCCTCAATCACTGTTTGAAATTTGTTTGCGCCATCATAGTTACAAGTGATGGTACCCGCACCAATATTCACGCCAGCACCAATAGTTGCATCACCTAAGTAGGCTAAATGCCCGGCTTTTGAACCGACGCCTAATACTGCTTTCTTCATTTCGACAAAGTTACCAATATGGGCATCATCTTTTAACTCTGCACCAGTACGTAAACGTGCAAAAGGTCCAGCACTTGCAGCTTTACCTAACTTAGCGCCTTCGACAATAGAATAAGGTTTAATTTCAGCATTATCAGCAATATCACAATCAATCAAAATTGCACCAGCACCAATAGTGACATTATTGCCTATGGTGACTTTACCTTGAACAATTACATTGATGTCAATCATCACATCCATGCCTACTGTGACTTCACCACGGATATCAATACGAGCAGGATCGCGAAGGTTAGCACCTTCTAGCATGAGCTTTTCAGCAGCGCGTGCTTGATAAGCTCGTTCTAGTTGCGCAAGTTGAACTCGGTTGTTTGCCCCTTCAACTTCAACAGCGGATTCTGGTTGTGCAGTATCAATTGCAACTCCATCTTCTTTCGCCATCGCAACAATATCTGTTAGATAGTATTCGCCTTGGGCATTTGAATTAGATAATCGGCCTAACCAAGACTTTAACTGCTTACCTGGTACCGCCATGATACCTGTGTTCACTTCTTCAATAAGCAGCTGTTCAGCATCAGCATCTTTTTGCTCAACAATACCTACTACATTGCCACCTTCACGAACTATACGGCCGTATCCCGTTGGGTTATCCAAATTAACAGTCAAAATTGCCATGCCATCTTGTGGGCGTGCAGCTAATAACTTTTCTAAAGTAGATTGTTGAATTAAAGGCACATCGCCATAAAGGATCAATACGGTATCTTCATCATTAATATTTGGGTTTGCTTGCGCTACAGCATGACCTGTACCTAACTGCTCAGCTTGTAGTACCCAATTGACTGACTGTTCACCTAATACATTCTTAAGTTTATCCGCACCGTAACCATAAACTAATTGAATAGCGTCACTTCCTAATGAATTAGCAGTATCAATCACATGCTGCACCATACTTTTATGGGCAATAGGATGAAGCACTTTAGGTAAGTCAGAACGCATCCGTGTTCCTTTACCAGCAGCTAAAATAACAACATTTAATGACATCGGGATTCCTTGAACAACTATTCAGTTTTAATACGTTAATTTTAACGCAGTTTAGTTGGCGGTTGAAAGCATGATTTGAAATTAGAGGTCATTTACATCAATTTGATAACTTGACAAAAATAGAGCAAGAATTTCAAACACAAAAAAGGCGACCCTAGGGTCGCCTTTTTAAAACAATAACCTTTATCTGGCAATGTTCTTTTTGATGGTTTCAACAACACGAAGTTGAGCTAAAGACTTAGCTAATTCGATTGTTGCAGCTTCATAATCGAAGTCAGCACCTGCATTAGCGATTTTCGCTTCAGCCTGTTGCTTAGCTTCAAGTGCAGCTTGCTCATCAATATCATCGGCACGCATTGCGACGTCAGCAAGAACAGAAATTGAATCAGGTTGAACTTCCAGGATACCACCTGAAAGATACATCACTTCTTCACTTCCATCTTCCTTAATCATGCGCGCCATGCCAGGTTTGATCTTAGTTAGCAAAGGAGCATGGTTAGGCATAATGCCTAACTCGCCTTCAGTACCGCTCACTTCTAAGAAGCTTACAGTACCGCTGAACATGCTGTTCTCTGCACTTACTATATCAAGTTTGACTGTCATGGCTGCCATCAAGATCTCCTAAAATACTAAGCTAATGCTCAGTTATTTCTTTTTGTTAGCTTTTTCGACAGCTTCGTCGATAGAACCAACCATGTAGAACGCTTGCTCAGGAATGTGATCGAACTCACCACTCAAGATGCCCTTGAAGCCACGAATAGTGTCTTTAAGAGAAACGTACTTACCAGGAGAACCTGTAAAGACTTCTGCTACGAAGAAAGGTTGAGATAAGTATTTCTCAATCTTACGTGCGCGGAATACAGTTGTTTTATCTTCATCAGATAATTCATCCATACCCAAGATAGCAATAATGTCTTTCAGCTCTTTGTAGCGTTGAAGTACAGTTTGTACGCCGCTTGCTACATCGTAATGCTCTTGACCAACTACTAATGGATCTAATTGACGTGAAGTCGAATCCAGTGGGTCAACCGCTGGGTAAATACCTAGCGAAGCAATGTTACGAGACAGTACAACAGTCGCATCTAAGTGAGCGAAGGTTGTTGCTGGTGACGGATCGGTTAAGTCATCCGCAGGTACATATACCGCTTGTACAGAGGTAATAGAACCAGACTTAGTTGAAGTAATACGTTCTTGTAGAACACCCATTTCTTCAGCTAATGTTGGTTGGTAACCTACTGCAGAAGGCATACGGCCTAAAAGTGCAGATACTTCAGTACCGGCCAAGGTGTAACGGTAGATGTTATCAACGAATAACAGTACGTCACGACCTTCGTCACGGAATTTTTCAGCCATTGTCAAACCTGACAATGCTACGCGTAAACGGTTTCCTGGAGGCTCGTTCATTTGACCATATACCATGGCTACTTTGTCGAGAACACCAGAATCTTTCATTTCGTAGTAGAAGTCGTTACCCTCACGAGTACGCTCACCAACACCAGCGAATACAGAAAGACCCGAGTGTGCTTTTGCGATGTTGTTAATTAATTCCATCATGTTGACGGTTTTACCAACACCAGCACCACCAAACAAACCAACTTTACCACCTTTAGCGAATGGACATACAAGGTCAATAACCTTGATACCAGTCTCTAAAAGTTCTGTTGAGCTTGACTGATCTTCGTATGAAGGAGCTTCACGGTGAATTTCATAACGCTCTTCTTCACCAATGTCGCCACATTCATCGATAGGCTCACCCAATACGTTCATGATACGGCCAAGGGTTGCAACCCCAACCGGAACAGAAATTGGTGAACCCGAGTTTACTACCTCTAGACCACGACGCAGACCATCAGAAGAACCCATAGCGATGGCACGAACAACACCACCACCTAGTTGCTGCTGAACTTCCAGCACCAAACCATTACAAGTTCCTTCACCTGTGATCTTCAGAGCGTCATATACCTGAGGTACAGAATCTTGTGGAAACTCTACGTCCACAACCGCGCCAATTACTTGGACAACAGTACCTGTGCTCATGATTAATCCTCTAAACTTGATTTCGTTACCTAACCTAAACCGCTGCAGCGCCTGAAACAATCTCCGACAATTCCTGCGTAATCGCGGCTTGTCGTGCCTTGTTGTAAACTAACTGCAAATCGCTGATCAAATCGCCTGCGTTGTCTGTTGCTGCCTTCATCGCTACCATACGGGCAGCTTGTTCAGACGCAATATTTTCGACAACACCTTGGTAAACTTGAGACTCCACATAACGAGTCAATAATACTTCCAAAATTTCTTTTGGATCTGGCTCGTAAATATAATCCCAAGGGTACTTAGCTACTTCTTCTTCCGATTTAGGCAAAGGTAGCAGCTGCTCGATCACAGGAGTCTGAGTCATTGTATTAACGAATTTGTTAAACACAATAAACAGACGATCCAGTTTACCTTCGTTGTAAGCTTGTAGCATAACTCTCACGGTACCGATTAAATCGGCTAACTTAGGCGCATCGCCTAAACCTGAGGCATGGGCAGAAACATCTCCACCAAAGCTTTTGAAAAACTGAACACTACGTGCACCAATAGGACAAAATTCAACATCTGCCCCTTGGTCTTTCCAGTTTTTCACGTCTGACACAACCTTTTTGAAAAGGTTAACGTTCAGACCACCACAAAGGCCACGGTCGGTTGACACAACAATGTAACCAACCCGCTTGGCATCTCGAACTTCCAAATATGGATGTTTATATTCAAGAGTACCTTGCGCTACGTGACCGATCACCTTACGCATATGTTCTGCATACGGGCGGCTAGATGCCATACGTTCCTGCGCTTTGCGCATTTTGCTGGCAGCAACCATTTCCATTGCAGAAGTGATCTTTTGAGTGTTTTTAACACTCGCGATCTTGGTTTTAATCTCTTTAGCGCCGGCCATTTCTACTCTCCAATCTGGGACCGAAGGTGCCCAAAGACACCTCGATAATTATTACCAGGTTTGGGTTTCAATGAACTTGTCCATGCCCGCTTTTAATTGACTTTCAATGTCTGCGTTGTAATCGCCAGAAGCATTAATAGTATTAACAAGCTCAGCATGTTCGCTGTTCATGAATGAAAGCAGAGCAGCTTCGAAGCTACCGATTTTACTTAGTTCTACAGTCTTCAAGTAGCCTTTTTCAGCTGCGAAGATTGAGATAGCTTGGGCAGCAATGCTCATAGGAGCATATTGCTTTTGCTTCATAAGTTCGGTAACACGCTCACCATGCTCAAGTTGAGCACGAGTTGCATCATCTAAATCAGATGCAAATTGTGAGAACGCAGCAAGCTCTCGATACTGTGCTAACGCGGTACGAATACCACCAGACAGTTTCTTAATGATCTTAGTCTGAGCCGCACCACCAACACGAGATACTGAGATACCTGGGTTAACAGCAGGACGTAAGCCTGAGTTAAATAAATCAGTTTCAAGGAAGATTTGACCATCAGTAATAGAAATTACGTTAGTCGGTACGAATGCAGATACATCACCTGCTTGGGTTTCAATAATAGGCAACGCAGTTAAAGAACCGGTTGTACCTTTTACTTCACCGTTAGTGAATTTCTCTACATAGACTTCGTTTACACGTGAAGCACGTTCTAATAAACGAGAATGTAGATAGAATACATCACCTGGGTATGCTTCACGTCCTGGTGGACGCTTCAATAGTAGAGAGATCTGACGGTAAGCAACTGCTTGCTTAGATAGATCATCATATACGATTAAAGAATCTTCACCGCGGTCACGGAAGTATTCACCCATTGAACAACCAGAGTAAGGTGCTAAGTATTGTAATGCTGCAGCTTCAGAAGCTGTTGCTACTACAACGATAGTGTTAGCTAATGCACCGTGCTCTTCAAGCTTACGTACAACGTTAGCGATAGTAGAAGCTTTTTGCCCTACAGCTACGTATACACATTTAATGCCTGAATCTTTCTGGTTAATAATTGCATCGATAGCCATCGCTGTTTTACCAGTCTGACGGTCACCAATAATCAATTCACGTTGACCACGACCAATTGGGATCATGGCATCAACGGCTTTATAACCAGTTTGGATTGGTTGATCTACAGACTGACGTTCAATAACACCAGGAGCAATCACTTCGATTGGAGAGTAACCATCGTTATCGACTGGTCCTTTTCCATCAATTGGCTCACCAAGAGTGTTAACAACGCGGCCTAATAAACCACGACCTACTGGTACTTCAAGAATACGACCAGTAGTCTTAACTTTTGCGCCTTCAGCTAAATTAGCATAAGGGCCCATTACTACGGCACCGACAGAATCACGTTCTAAGTTCAACGCGATTGCAAAACGGCCACCAGGCAGTTCGATCATTTCACCTTGCATTACATCGGCAAGGCCGTGAATGCGAATGATGCCGTCACTTACTGCAACGATTGTACCTTCGTTGCGAGCTTCACTAACGACGTCGAACTGCTCGATCCGCTGTTTAATCAGATCGCTGATTTCAGTGGAATTCAGTTGCATGCTCAAACTCCCAATTACGATTGTAGCTTATCAGACAAGCGCGATAAATTACCGCTAACAGAGCCATCAATGACTAAGTCGCCTGATTTAATAATTACACCGCCAATAAGCGCTGCATCTACACTACAATTCAGCTTAACTTTGCGTGCGAGACGTTTCTCAAGAGAAACACTAATTTGCTCTTGCTGCTCAGAGCTTAGCTCAGTCGCTGAAACAACAGTTGCTTCAACTTCTTTTGCCCACTCATTGCGATATTCAGCAAAAAGTAAAGATACTGATGGCAGTATCTCTAAACGACCGTTTTCAGCCATAACCTTTATAAGGTTTTGACCCTGTGCATTGACCTGCTCACCACATACTTCAATAAATAGTGAGGCAAGTTTCGCACTAGCCAATGAACCACCAAGCAACGGTTTAATTGATTCGTTTTCACTTACCAATGCCGCGAAGTTCAGCATTTCTGCCCAATCTTCAATTGCTTTATGTTCAACAGCAAAATCAAAAGCTGCCTTTGCATAAGGACGAGCAATGGTGCTTATTTCAGCCATAACTCCGATTCCTTAATTAAATTTCAGCAACAAGTTTATTAACTATGTCACTGTGAGCTTCTGGATCAATCGAACGTTGAAGAATTTTCTCTGCACCAGTTACGGCAAGAGTAGCAACTTGCTTACGCAAGTCATCTTTAACGCGATTACGTTCGTTTTCAATTTCAGCTTGACCTTGAGCGATGATTTTCGCACGCTCTGTATCAGCTTCAATTTTAGCTTCTTCAACTATTTGAGCTTTACGCTTATTAGCTTGCTCAATAATTTCATTAGCAGTCGCCTTCGCTTCTTTTAGTTGCTCATTAGCTTTCGCTTGAGCCAACTCTAGATCTTTTGCAGCACGTCCTGCATCAGCTAGCCCATCGGCAATTTTCTTCTGGCGTTCTTCGATAGCGTTCATCAATGGCGGCCATACAAACTTCATGCAAAACCACACGAAGAGTGCAAAAGAAATCGCTTGGCCTAGCAGGGTAGCGTTAATACTCATAACGACAACTCCTTCTAAGGGGGGCGATTAGCCAGCTAATTGACCTAAGAATGGGTTAGCGAATACGAAGAATAATGCAACACCAACTGCAATCATTGAGATCGCATCAAGTAGACCAGCTACGATGAACATCTTAGTTTGTAATGCTGGAGCTAGTTCTGGTTGACGAGCTGAAGCTTCTAAGAATTTACCACCTAAGATAGCAAAACCAATACCAGTACCTAGCGCTGCTAAGCCAATCATGATCGCAACAGCTATTGCTGTAAAGCTAATTACAGTTTCCATTTTATCTCCGATAAATAACTAATTTTAAATAAATTAATGTTCTTCATGTGCCATGCTTAGATATACAATCGTAAGCATCATGAAGATAAACGCCTGCAGCACAATAACCAAAATATGGAAAATAGCCCAAGGCACTGATAGTGCAAACTGAGCCCACCAAGGCATCAGTGCTATCAGAATAAAGATCAACTCACCTGCATACAGGTTACCAAACAGACGAAGCGATAATGAAATCGGTTTCGCAATCAGAGTCACTGTTTCCAATACTAAGTTTACTGGAATCAAAGACCAATGATTGAAAGGTTGTAAGGTCATTTCTTTTGTGAAACCACCAAATCCTTTTACTTTAATACTGTAAAAAACAATCAACGCGAACACACTCAAGGCTAGACCTAGAGTTACGTTTAAGTCGGTTGTTGGTACAATTTTAAGGTAAGGAACACCTAAAAATCTGTTTGCGGCTTCAGGTACAAAGTCAACTGGAATTAAGTCCATTAAATTCATCAGGAAAACCCAGACAAAGATAGTCAGACCTAATGGTGCGATAACAGCGTTACGCCCATGAAATGAGTCTTTAACGATTTTATCTACACCTTCCACGCACATTTCAACGAAACATTGAAATTTACCTGGAACGCCAGTTGTTGCTTTTTGTCCTACTTTGAAGAATGCCCACAAAAATAGAACCCCAAGACCTACTGAAAACAAAAGTGAGTCAATGTGCCAAGTCCAAAAACCGGCATCTTGACATGCATGATTAAAAGCAATCCCGCCATCAGCAGAACACATTTTCGCATTAGTCAGGTGATGCTGGATATACTCGGAAGCATTTAATGCTTCACCAGTTGTCGCCATGATTAATCTCACTTAATTTTGCTTGAAGTATAAAGGGGCTGTCCAAGGTATTAGTAATGCCAACAAATAACAGCTAAATAACGGCAAAAATGGCGTTTTTAGCATGCCAAATGCGATGGCAAACAACACAATGGTTAGCAGCAACTTTACCGCTTCCCCTAAGAAAAACATCCAAACGACTTTTCCTGACGCTTTAGCTCCCGCATGAGAGAAAGCAAGGGTTGCGAATACAAAATTAGGGAGTACAGCAATGAGACCACCTGCCAAAGCAGATAAGCCATACTGAGCTCCCCACAGAGCGAAAAAGAAAATTGAAGTTCCCCCAGCTACCGCCGCCTGTAACAACACTATTCGATAGGCTGACCACCGGCCACGACGCGCTAAAACCTTACTCAATTTTGAATCTCCGCATTAGTACTTATTTTTCCACTAGGCCATTAATGTGATCATTAACGACTCAGACAGGAAAAAAAGCATGCAAAGTATACCTTTTCACACCTTGTTTGCAACTTTGATGAGAGGTTAAACAGTGATATTAGGCGTGATTTGGCTTTATATTTCTAAAAACTCAAAATTACGCCTTGTTACAAAGTTACTATTGAAATGACTTTGTTGAGGGATTTAGTGAATTTTGCTAAGTATTCCATCTAATTCAGCAAGATCTTGGTAGTTTATTACAATTTTCCCCTTGCCTTTAGTGCCATGATTAATAGCCACTTTAGCACCTAGTTTTTCAATTAACTGTTGCTCCAAGCGGGTTACATCATGATCTTTAGTTGGTTTTTCAGCTTCTTTAGCAGGATTTAGGGCTTTATTAACTAATCGTTCAGTTTCTCGAACTGTCATTTCTTTAGAAGCGACCAATCGAGCTAAATTAGTTTGCTCTTCACCTTCAATTGCTAGCAGTGCGCGAGCATGACCCATGTCAATATCGCCATATTCTAATAAACGCTTCACAGGTTCATTTAAACTATTTAAACGTAATAAGTTAGACACACTTGCTCTAGACTTACCGACCGCATCGGCAGTTTGCTGGTGAGTTAATTCAAACTCTTCGAGTAAACGTTGTAATGCAATCGCTTCTTCCATTGCATTTAGGTCTTCACGTTGAATATTTTCAATTAACGCAATAGCAACCGCTGACTCATCAGGCACCTGTTTAACAATACAAGGGACTTTGTCTAGTTGAGCAATTTGTGATGCGCGCCAACGACGTTCACCAGCAATAATTTCATACTTTTCAGCATCAACTTTACGCACCACAATAGGTTGAATCACCCCTTGTGACTTAATTGACTCTGCTAACTCTTCTAACGCTTCAGGTGACATATCTTTACGCGGTTGATACTTACCAGACTGCAGTAAATCTAAATCGAGCATCAGTAAGCCATCTTCCTGTGGCGATTGGGTTACTTTTGCTTCTGTTTGAGTCTGTTCAGTTTTTCGGCTCGCAGCGTTGCTGTTGCTTAACAAAGCATCTAAGCCTTTACCTAAACCGCGTTTTTTTAACGTCATTTTATTCCCTTACGCTTACTTAGATTCTGTTTGTTGCTCAGCGCGGCGAATAATTTCTCCGGCTAAAGCTAAATAGGCTTTTGCACCTGCACTGGACTTGTCGTAATACATTGCTGGCGCACCAAAACTCGGCGCTTCAGCTAAACGAATATTTCGTGGGATCACTGTGCGATAAACTTTTTCACCAAAATGCTGTTTAAGTTGATCAGATACATCATTTGATAATCGATTTCGAGGATCGTACATAGTACGCAAAATCCCTTCGATATTTAACGTAGGATTTACCATTGCGCCTAATTTAGTAATGGTATCGATCAGGGCTGTTAAGCCTTCTAAAGCATAATATTCACACTGCATTGGCACCAATACAGAGTCTGCCGCAGACATGGCATTCACCGTCAACATGTTCAATGAAGGTGGACAGTCAATAAAGATGAAATCATAATCATCTTTAACTTCTGCAAGTGCATTCTTTAATCGAATTTCTCTGGCAAAAAACTCCATGAGTTTGATTTCTGCAGCAGTAACGTCACCATTACCGGCAATAAGATCGTATTTACCCGTCGTATCTTTAATGACTATTTCGGCAAAAGGCTTTTCTTCGACAAGTAACTCGTAAGCCGTGTTTTCAACTTCGTACTTATCGACACCACTGCCCATAGTGGCATTACCCTGCGGATCAAGATCGATTAACAGCACTTTGCGTTTTGTGGCCGCAAGTGAGGCTGCTAAATTAACACAAGTTGTTGTTTTTCCTACGCCACCTTTCTGGTTAGCTACGGCAATGATTTTACCCACGTGTTCACCCTAAGGACATATTTACGATGTCCGATAATATTTATTCTATTGCTAGCGCTATTTTTGCTTCACTAGCTTTAACAGATGTCTTTGCTCATCTAACCTTGGTACTGTTAACGTGATTGTTTCAACCACGTCAAACCCAGCAGGAATACTGGTTAACTCAGCATCACTCAATTGGCCTTTTAGCGCATAAAATTGACCATTGTCAGCTGGTAAGTGATGACACCAAGTCAACATATCTTCAATTGACGCAAATGCACGACTGATCACACCATCAAATTTCTGTTCAGGCTCATAAGCCTCAACACGGCTTTCAACTGAAGTAATGTTATTAATTTTTAATTCAAACTGAACCTGTTTTTGAAAACGGATCCGTTTTCCTAAACTGTCCAGTAATACGAATTCTTTGTCGGGATTTAAAATTGCTAATGGGATCCCTGGTAAACCAGGCCCTGTTCCGACATCAATGAACCTTTGCCCTTTAAGATAAGGAGAAACCACCAAACTGTCCATAACATGACGGATTAACATCTGTTCAGGATCTCTGACTGATGTCAGGTTATAGGCTTTATTCCATTTATTTAGCATGGTAACAAACCCAACCAATTGTTGCTGTTGAGTTTCAGTCGCTGAAATATTGGTTTCAGCTAGATAAGTTTTAAGTTGATCGGCTAGCACGCTAAGTGACCTCAAAATCAAAGGGAATCATAAATCATCGGGTATTATGAATGGCAGAAATGACTAAGGGAAGCCTCAAAGCTTCCCTTATTAGTTAAAACACAACTTTTTACTGCTATTTAGGCGCTTTTACGCAATAAACCGCGTTTTTTTAAGTGAACAAGTAAAATAGAAATCGCAGCAGGCGTCATTCCAGAGATCCGAGAAGCTTGGCCAATGGTTTCTGGCTTATGCTCATTCATCTTAGCGATGACTTCATTAGATAAGCCAGCCACTTCTTGATAATCAAGATCTAACGGTAAACTAGTGGTTTCATGACGAATAGCTTTATCGATTTCACCTTGCTGTCTTTGAATATAGCCCGAATATTTTACTTGAATTTGAACTTGTTCTGCAGCACGTGGATCTTCAATCGCTGGGCCAAAACCTTCTAAGCTCATGAGCTTTTGGTAATCCATTTCTGGACGGCGCAATAAATCTTCAAACGAAGCTTCACGTGAAATAGGCGTATTTAATTCAGGATTTAATACATCTAACAAAGGTGAATTATTATGAACCCAATTACTGCGTAAACGCTGTAATTCAGTTTCAATCGATTCTCTTTTCTCATTAAATTTCTGCCAACGTTCATCATCAACAAGGCCAAGTTCGCGACCTTTTTCAGTCAAACGTAAATCAGCATTGTCTTCTCGCAGCAATAATCGATATTCCGCACGGCTAGTGAACATGCGGTAAGGCTCTTTTGTCCCTAAAGTTGATAGATCATCAACTAAAACACCAATATAAGCTTGATCACGTCTTGGACACCAAGCTTCTTTGCCTTGAACTTGTAATGAAGCATTCATACCAGCAAGTAAACCCTGTGCACCGGCTTCTTCATAGCCGGTTGTACCATTGATTTGTCCAGCAAAGAACAAACCATCAATATTTTTGGTTTCTAATGAATTCTTCAGATCTCGTGGATCAAAATAATCATATTCAATGGCATAACCTGGTCGAATGATCTCAGCATTTTCCATACCTTGAATTGATCGGACTAAATTTAGCTGAACATCGAATGGTAAACTGGTTGAGATCCCGTTTGGGTAGATCTCATTGGTAGTTAAACCTTCAGGTTCAATAAATATTTGATGCGAAGTCTTGTCAGCAAAACGATTAATTTTATCTTCAATCGATGGGCAGTATCTTGGGCCAATGCCTTCAATAACACCAGAATACATTGGACTGCGATCAAGTCCTCCACGAATAATATCGTGAGTTTTTTCATTGGTATGAGTGATATAACAAGAGACTTGCTGCGGGTGCTGGCTTACATCACCGATAAACGACATTACCGGCAATGGCGTGTCACCTTTTTGCTCTTGCATCTTGTCAAAATCAATGCTGTTTGCATCGATTCTTGGTGGTGTGCCTGTTTTAAGACGTCCTACACGAATTGGTAATTCTTTTAAACGGTTTGCTAATGCGATAGCTGGTGGATCACCAGCACGTCCGCCGCTGTAGTTTTCTAATCCAATATGGATCTTTCCGCTTAAAAAAGTGCCTGTTGTCAGTACAACACTTGGAGATTCAAATGCTAAGCCCATTTGAGTGACTACACCAATAACTTTATTGTTTTCAACAACTAAGTCATCTACTGCTTGTTGGAAAATACGTAAATTAGGTTGGTGTTGAAGAATTTGTTGGATCTTTTGACGATAAAGCGCTCTATCAGCTTGTGCACGAGTGGCTCTTACCGCTGGGCCTTTACTTGAATTTAAGGTTCTAAATTGAATACCAGCGAAATCAGTGGCTGTTGCCATTGCTCCACCTAAAGCGTCAATTTCTTTAACCAAATGACCTTTACCAATTCCGCCTATGGCTGGGTTACAAGACATTTGTCCGAGGGTATCGATATTGTGAGTCAGTAAGAGGGTTTTTGATCCCATTCTTGCTGCTGCAAGTGCCGCTTCCGTTCCGGCATGACCACCACCAACAACAATTACATCAAACCGTTCATGAAAATGCATTTTGTAACCTTGGATAAAAGTAATTTTTCTAATTTACAGTTAAATCAGAATTTAAATCGAAAGACTGTTTCAGCCGAGTATTTTAGCACTTGCTTTGCCTTTCGGGAATGATCAATTTTCTCATTTTGATCAGACACGTTTCGCTTAATAGATCTTAAGATCTTTAAATAGATCTTTTTATTACTATTACTATTAGGATCGCCCTTTTCTGTGGAAAACCTTATTTTTTGTTTATAATCATTAGGTAACGACAAAACGATCCTGTGATCTAGCTGCGATCTATTTCAATATAACTTGGGGATAGATCGCCTAGTTATCCACAGGGGGGATCATTAACAAGATCGGCTGTAGATCAATACAAAGTTATGATCGGATAAAATAATAGCTTATCCACATAGTTATCTTCTAAATTAACTTATTGTGGATAAGATTGGATGATATTGTGAGTATAAATGAAGATATTAACTAAGTTGATTGATTAAATACTTGCTTGCCACTCAGATAACCAAGCTAAAGCAGCATCTTCAGGCACAGGATCCCTTTGTACATCAATTTGGATCTTATTCACAATTGGCTTTGCATCTAAACGATCTAGCTCAGAAATTATTTTTTCAGGTCCTTGGCAAAAAGTATCGTAACTTGAATCACCAATGGCACATAAAGCATATTTTAACGACTTAAGATCGCCATTATTACCAAATAATTGCCGATAAAAGGGCTCAATATTGTCTGGAAGATCGCCAGCTCCATGTGTTGAACAGACAATTAACCACAGTGAATCTGGGTCTAAATCAGTTAGATTTGGGGTTAAATGTATTTGAGTTTGGTGGCCTATATCGGTCAATTGAGCCGCCATATCATCTGCTACGTACTCGGTTCCGCCTTGCGTTGTACCGACTAATATCTCTACTTTTGCCATGTGAACACCTTATTTGGGGCTACGATTAACCATAGTTTTAAGCATAGTTTACGCAGATTTGTCATTGCACAAAGCGCTTTTTGTCCGTATTTTCAAAGATAACTTTTAACAAATGTGTAACTTATCTATGTCTCTTGTTTCTATTACGGCTGAAATTGCTGATTTAGCATGGGGGCCACACATGCTGGTTCTATTAGTCGGTGGTGGTCTTTTTTTCCTTATTTATTCTAGGTTTATCCCATTTCGTTATATTGGTCATGCCATCAATATAGTCAGAGGGAAATACCCTGAAAAAGGGGCAAAAGGCCATATTACACATGCTGGTGCGTTATCCAGTGCGATGGCAGGCACTGTGGGAATGGGCAATATTGGTAGTGTCGCTGTAGCTATAATGGTGGGTGGACCTGGTGCTATTTTTTGGATGTGGATCAGTGCGATTGTGGGGATGGCGACGAAATTCTTTACTTGTACCTTGGCTATTATGTATCGCGGTAAAGATGAAAATGGTGATGTACAAGGTGGACCTATGTACATTATTACCCAAGGACTGTCTAAGAAATGGCACTTTTTAGCGGTATTTTTCTGTGTTGTAGGCTTAGTGGGCAACTTTCCATTATTTAATGCCAATCAATTAGTGCAGATCATTCGTGAATGGCTAATCGTGAAACCGGGACATTTTCCAGCTGGTGAATCAACTTTTTGGGTCGATCTTTCCCTTGGTATTGTAGTGATGTTGATTGTCGCAAGCGTCATTTTAGGTGGGATCAAACGTATAGCATCGGTGGCATCTAAAGTGGTGCCATTAATGATCTTCATTTATATGGGTTGTGCTTTTTATGTGATAGCCACTAATTTAACTGATATTCCCGGTTATTTTGAGCTGATTATTAGTGAAGCTTTCTCACTTAATTCTGTGGGAGGAGGCATATTAGGTACCATGTTGATTGGGATCCGCAGAGCAGCTTTTTCTAATGAGGCGGGTATTGGTACTGAGGTAATGGCTCACGGGAGTGCCAAAACTAATGAACCAGTTAAAGAAGGCTTAGTAGCCATGTTAGGCCCTGCTATTGATACATTAATTGTGTGCACCGCAACGGCTATGATCATTTTAATATCGGGGGTTTGGCAAGGCGGGGAAGCGCAAGGTGTGAACTTATCAGCTCAAGCATTTGAAGTGACTATGCCTGGCGTTGGTCCCTATTTACTGATCCTTTGTGTGGTGTTTTTCAGTATTAGTACCATTTTCACGCAAGCTTTTTACGGTGGGCAATGTTTTGCATTTTTATTTGGCCGTAAAAGACTACGTTTATATCAGTGCTTTTTCTTGCTGGCGATCTTATTTGCTGCAACAGCCACAATTCAAGAAATCGTTAATATTATTGATGCTGCTTATGCCTTAATGGCGATTCCAACCATGACCTCTGCAATTTTATTAGCCCCTAAAGTCAGAGCTGCTTCTAAGAAGTACTTTGCAAAATTGGCGCAAAATAATTCATAAATGTGTCGTGAATTCTAAAATATATTCATTATAACGGATCAAAAAGGGAGTGATTATTCACTCCCTTTTTGTGTTCGGTCATAACAAATAATGACTTACTTTAATAAGTACTTTGCATGAAACCGAAGATGATCTTCTATAAAGCTACTAATAAAGAAGTAGCTATGATCATAACCTTCCTGCATGCGTAATGTCAGCGGGTATTGCTGAGTTTTGGCGGCATCAACTAAGGTGTCAGGCTTTAGTTGTTCAGTTAAGAAGTTATCTTCAGTGCCTTGATCCACCAGCATAGGCAGTTTAACAGTCGAATTTTTCATTAATTCACTACTATCGTACTCAGCCCAGGTGGTTTGATCTGATCCTAAATAACCATTAAAGGCCTTTTGTCCCCAAGGGCAATTTATAGGGTTACAGATCGGACTAAATGCTGAAATTGACTGATATAGCTCTGGGTTTTTTAGGCCAATCGAAATAGCGCCATGGCCGCCCATTGAGTGACCACTAATACTACGCATGTTACTGACAGGAAAATGCTGCTCAATTAATGTTGGCAGCTCTTTCACCACATAGTCATACATTTGATAGTGAGTATTAAAGGGGGCTTGGGTAGCATTGAGGTAAAACCCTGCTCCTAATCCAAAATCATAGGCTGCAGATTCATCATCTGCGACATTCTCACCACGTGGACTGGTATCTGGGGCAACGATGGCGATACCTAATTCTGCGGCGACACGCTGAATACCTGATTTTTGCATGACGTTTTCGTCGGTGCAGGTGAGTCCTGACAGCCAATAAAGCACGGGAACTTTTTGTGAAGCGGCTTGTGGCGGCAGATAAATAGCAAAGCGCATGTGGCAATTTAGTGTATCTGAATGGTGGCGATATTGCTTTAGCCAGCCGCCGAACATTTTATTACTACTGACGTTTTCTAAAGTCATTTGATTGATCGCTTATGATAAAAATGCCCTTAGCAGAAGGTTATGGGCATGATATTAATCCAATACAACAATAATATTACTTATCGAAGTGAATGACTGAACGAATGCTTTCACCGCTATGCATTAAGTCAAAGGCATCATTTATTCCTTCAAGACCCATGGTATGAGTAATGAAGTGATCCAGCTTAAATTCACCATTTAAGTATTGCTCAACAATACCGGGTAACTGACTACGCCCTTTAACACCGCCAAATGCACTCCCTTTCCAAACTCGACCAGTGACCAATTGAAATGGACGGGTTGAAATTTCTTGGCCTGCACCGGCAACACCAATAACAACCGATTCGCCCCAGCCTTTATGACAACACTCAAGCGCACTGCGCATGACATTAACGTTACCAATACATTCAAACGAGAAATCTACCCCGCCATCCGTCATTTCCACAATGACATCCTGAATCGGTTTGTCATAATTTTTGGGATTAATACAATCCGTCGCGCCTAATTTAGTGGCTAATTCAAATTTTGATTCGTTTAAATCAACACCAATAATGCGACTCGCACCAGCCATAGTGGCACCAATAATGGCTGATAAACCAATGCCGCCTAGGCCGAAAATGGCCACAGTGTCGCCTTTTTGCACTTTAGCGGTATTAAATACGGCGCCCATACCTGTTGTTACACCACAGCCTAATAAACACACTTCTTCAAGTGGGGCTTTTGGATTCACTTTTGCTAAAGAAATTTCTGGAAGCACGGTATATTCTGAAAAGGTTGAGCAGCCCATGTAGTGGAAAATTGGCTGACCATCTTTATAAAAGCGTGTCGTACCATCAGGCATTAAACCTTTGCCTTGGGTTTCACGTACTGCGCTACATAGGTTGGTTTTACCTGAAGTACAGAATTTACATTTACCACACTCGGCTGTGTATAGCGGAATGACGTGGTCACCTACTTGTACACTGGTAACGCCTTCACCGACCATTTCCACAATACCGCCACCTTCGTGACCTAAAATGACCGGGAAAATACCTTCTGGATCATCGCCTGACAAGGTGAAAGCATCGGTATGACAAACACCAGAAGCAATAATCTTAACCATGACTTCACCAGCTTTTGGATACATGACATCCACTTCTTCAATTGATAATGGTTGTCCCACTCCCCATGCAACAGCGGCTTTAGATTTTATATATTGTGCTGACATTGTGTTTGTCCTTTTAGCGTGACGATAAAAATGTGGATCTACACAGTGTAGATCATACCGTGTAGAAGATAAGTCTATTGTATTTATTTTCTGTCAGTTGATAATAAGCTTAAATTGCAAATAACTTTTACGAGTGAGTAACAATGCTGCCATGGGAAGGGGTTTATGAATTTGTCGCGGTGGCTGAAACGGATAGCTTTACTGCTGCGGGTAAGCGTTTGTCGATTTCAACAGCACAAGTCAGTCGTCAAATTAGTCAAATTGAAAATAGACTAAGTACCAAACTGTTTTATCGCACGACACGAAAAGTATCGTTAACCGAAGAAGGACAGGTTTTTTATCGTCATTGCCGTCAAGTTATCGATGGTCTTGAAGAAGCTGAGCGGGCGATAACCAGTTTACAGAATAAGCCTCAAGGCCTGATTAAACTGACAGCGCCTGTAACTTACGGTGAAAAATTTATTATGCCGATTGTGACTGACTATATGCAGCAATATCCAGATGTAGAAGTTATATGTGAGTTAACCAATCGACAATTAGATTTGGTAGAAGGCGGCTATGATCTTGCTATTCGTTTAGGCCGATTAGCAGACTCAAGCATGATGGCTAAACGATTAACTAGCCGAGAACAATTTGTTTGCGCTTCGCCTGAGTATATTAGCCGTTTTGGTGCACCTTATTCGTTATCAGAACTGAGCCAGCATAATTGCTTAATCGGCTCACAATCCCATTGGCACTTTACTGAATCAGGTAAAAATAGAAGTATAAAAGTGCAAGGGAACTTGCAGTGTAGTAGTGGCATTAGTTTACTTGATGCGGCATTAAAAGGCTTAGGTATTGTACAACTGCCAGGATATTACGTTCAGCAGGCTATTAACGATAATAAGTTAACGGTATTACTGGCACCGTTTCAACAAGAAAAAGAAGGGATTTGGGCCTTGTACCCACAAAACCGTCATTTATCGCCTAAAGTAAGACTATTAGTAGATAAATTGACAGTTTCTCTTACTCAGCAGTAATTTACTTGTTATTTCCCTCGATTTTATTGTGAGTTACCGATTTGGAACCTATTCCAAATCGGTAACTCACATCCATATTTGATTAAATTATGCGCTACATTTCATTTTTGAATATCTACTCCTTTAGATATAGCTAACTGCTGCCTAATTCCCTTTTTGGAATTGATTCCATCTTTATGATGAAAGAGTCAATTTAAACAAAGGGTGATGACCTATGAGTAATGTAGATCTGTTAGGACGCCGTAAATTTATTGCTGGACTAGGTGTAGCAGCAGGGGCTGCAATGGTAGCGCCTGCGATGGCTGTTTCTGAAAAGGCAGACGGTGTTAAGTGGGACAAGGAAATTGAAATTGTCATTATTGGTTCGGGTTTCGCAGGATTAGCCGCCGCAATTGAAGCGACTAAACTAGGCGCTAAAGATGTCCATATTTTCGAGAAAATGTCTTATTTTGGTGGTAATTCGGCGATTAATGGTGGCTTGTTTGCCGCCCCTGGTACGCCAATGCAATCTAAAGAAGGCGTGAATGACTCAGTAGAGCGCATGGTTGCTGATCAAATGGCTGCTGGACGTGGTATCGCTGATGAAGCTTTATTACGCCATGTTGCAGAACATGCAATGGAAGCGTTGCAAATGACCTTTGATGCGGGGTCTGAATACCATCCATATTTACAGCAACTTGGTGGTCACTCGGTTGCGCGTACTTACCAAACAACTGTGAGTTGTGGCGCGGGTATCACTCAGCCTTTATTACATAAGTGTCGTGAATTGGGTGTTCATACCCATAATCGCTCGAAATTTGAAGGTTTCTTGATTGGTGATAAAGGTGAAGTTGTAGGCGTTAAAATGCGTGATAACTACCACTTTGGCGAAGACCAACCTGGAAAAATTATTAATATCCGCGCAAAACGCGGTGTGATAATGGCAACTGGCGGCTTTGCTCAAAACGTTAATTTACGTATGGCGCAAGATCCAACATTAACCTCTGAAGTGGGTTGTACCAATGCGCCTGGTGCTACAGGTGAGGGGATGTATGAAATGTTCCGCTTAGGCGCGGTACCTGTCCATTTAGCGCATATTCAATCTGGCCCTTGGGCATCACCTGATGAAGGTGGATTTGGCTATGTGTCTAACTACTCTATTTATAACTTTCCACATTCAATTGCGATTAACCGTTTAACTGGTCAGCGCTTCATGAATGAAATTGCCGACCGTAAAACCCGTGCTGATGCTGAGTTAGCTTGTCGTGATGAAAAAGGCAATGCATTACCACCAATCTTAATTACCAGCTATAAGGATTCTAAAAAGCATCCTAATACTAAAAAGGTCATTAAGTATAACGTCGGCTGGAAGTTTGATTCTGTCGAAGAATTAGCTGCGCATTTCAAAGTGCCATTAAAAGCACTTAAAACCCAAATTGAAGAATATAACCAGTACGTTAAATCTGGTGAAGATACTCAATTTGGCAAGAATATGACCAAAGCTAAAGATAAGTATATTGAAGCACCATTTACTGTGGTTCGTTTATGGCCAAAAGTGCATTACTGCCAAGGCGGCGTGCAAATTACCACTAAAGCTGAAGTGAAAGATAGCTTTACAGGTAACCCTATCAAGGGGTTATATGCCGCAGGTGAAGTGTGTGGTGGTATCCATGGTGTGAGCCGTTTAGGTAGTTGTTCTATTCCTGAATGTATGGTCATGGGTATGACAGCCGCCCGTAGCACAATGAAAGCTTAACCCAATTAACAAGAGGAATTATTGATGAAAACATTAAAGATGATGCTTGCGTTGGGATTACTTTGCTTAAGTAGTGCAACAGTACAAGCGGTAGAAATCAGAGCTTACCATCAAGACGTTATCGGCAAAGATTGTAAAGCTTGTCATGACAATGGTATTAAACAATTTCCATCAGACCAAGCTTGTCAGCAATGTCATGATGTGGATGAATTAGCTGAAACAACTGCCCGTAGTGAAGAGGATAAGTGGCAAAACCCACATAACAACTTACATTACGGTAAAGAGTTACCTTGTCAGGAATGTCATGGTGAACATAAAGCGAAAGAGCCGATTTGTAGTGACTGTCATACGTTTAAGTATGATAAGCACAAAAAATAATACTTAATTGTCACGCCTCAAAAGAAGATTGAGCTAGTACAAATAATGAGTTATTAATTTCCCCATTTAAATTCATTTATGAAGTCTTCTGAAAGCCTCTAACTATCTGGTTAGGGGCTTTTTGTTTTTTAATCGTTTTGAATTATTAGCTATCAGCCACTTCTGCTAAGTTTTCAACATTGGCTTTGATTAGAGTGATCAGTTGCTGCGTTGCATCTGTTTGAGTATCTGGATTGAGATATAAGGCTTCATTGAATACCGGCAATATAGGCAGTCCGTGCTCAACGGGATCTAATATCTGCATTTTATCGTTGATCCTAAATTCGGCAACGGGTGCAATAGTCAGATCATTTTCAACGGCCATACATAAGGCTTGGGGTGAGGGGGTTGAAAGTAATACGTTGATCGAGCGCATTGTCAGTTGATGGTTAGCAAATACTTGGGCACGAATAGGGCAGTTTTCTGGGTATAAAGCCATTGGGATCGTACTACGTTTATGAGCATTACCATTTTTAGCAGCAACCCAATGAAAACGTCGCTCAAACAGTAATTCACCGTTGGCCGGTGTTTGCCAATGTGTCGCGACTATCACATCAAACTCACCTTGCTTCAGGCGTTTGTAAAGGTTGCCACTTACGTCTGTATCAATCACTAATTCGATACGAGTAAATTCACGAATAAATTCAAGTAAACAGCTACTTAGATAACGTTTTATATAGTCTGTTGGCACGCCAAGACGGATGATTTCACGGTTTTGACTATCTTTTAAATCATCTAAAGCTTGTGAATTAAGTTGCATCATTTTATAGGCGTAATTGAGTAAAGTTATACCAGACTCTGTCAGTGTTACCCCTTTATTATCACGTATTAATAATGGCTGGCCGACACTCTCTTCCAACTTTTTTATTTGCAAACTCAATGCTGATTGAGTTCGACAAATTTGCTCAGCTGCTTTCGAAAGATTGCCATTTTCTGCGACCGCAATGAAGCTTTCTAGTAATTCAATTTTTAACATAGGCTTTAGAAAAACTGGCTATTGATAATGTTCATAGTGGTATCAGTATTACTTAATATCGAAGTCGTAAAAAGCTTGTTATCGTGTGAATGTGAACTGATAACATAATTTTGATATGAAGTAAGGAATGTAACATGGGAAGTTGGCAGCAAAGAGGTGAATACCTAGTTGAAGTGTCACAACGATGCTTAAAAGGACATAAAACTTTTGATTTATGCCGTTCACATTTAGTCAAAGCGAGCCAGATTTCAAAAGGAACTATTTATAATCACTTTCCGACAGAGGCTGATTTAATGGTCGCGGTTGCTATTAATGATTTAAATCGCTGGAGTGCTCAAGCTGAACTTGATAAACAGGATTATCAAGATCCTCTCATTCAATTTTTAGCTCATCAATGTTGGCGATTACACGACACTTTAGTGAATAAGACTTTTGTTATTGAAAGAGTTATGCCTAACTCTGAGGTACTATCACAGGCAAGTGAGGTTTATCAGTTAGCATATAAGCAAAGCTACGATGCTTACTTTGTATGGTTCAATGAGATGATTGCTAGAATTGGTAAAGTTGAAGGCTTTAATCGAGGTGAGTTAGTGATTAACTATTTACGCGGCGCAATAATTAACACTGATGATGCTGATAAAGATGGTAATGATGTCCAGCTATATTATCAATACTGCTACGCCATTGTGCAGTTATTGGGGCATTCAGATAAGCGTTTACCTGGGATAGCTAAATTTCAAGAGTGGTTAAATAACATGCCGCAGCAACAGTGTGCGGCATAGGTTAAGTAAGGTGGAGAGTAAAACTCTGCACTCGATACAGGCTTAGCCTTGATAAAGTCTCCGTATATTATTCCTAATTAGCTTGTTTGAACTACACTGTTTAAGTGTGACTTTATTGCAAGTATTAGATGAAAAAGGAGGCGTATGAAAATATTGATCATTTGTTTTGTTGGATTTTTTTCCTCGAATATCTTTGCTGAAACATTCACTGCACATTGCCGCAATTACCCTCCTGAATTATTTTTTGAAAATGGCGAATGCAAAGGTGTCGTTCCTGAAATGATGACTGATATCTTTATTGAGCTAGGGCATCAGATTAACTGGGAAAATGTACCATGGATCCGTTCTATTAAAGAAGCTGAAAGTGGCAAGGTAGACCTATTAGTTCGCCATTCTATGACTGAAGCAAGACAAGTATTTCTATATCCAATCGCATACGGTTATTACATAAGAAATCTGAATTTTTATAAATCTCCTAGGTTAGACGTAGATATAAAATCATATAAAGAACTCGATAATTATAGAGTTGGCGCTATTCGAGGTAATTTCTATTCACCAACATTTTCAACTTTCGAGAGTAGGGAGTTAACTCTGGTGGGTAAAACACAGCAATTGGTGGGAATGTTAGAAAGGAACCGTATAGATGTTGCCGTTACCTCAGCTTCTCATAATGTTGAGTTATTTGAGGGTAAGTTTGAAAAAATTACTCTTGTAGATACTTTTGAAAATCCTATGTATATCAGCATACCTAAAAAGTCTAAAGCAGTTAAATTGTATTCTGACGTGGCTAGATTGATAAAAGAGTATGGCGACACAGGTAAGATAAATCAGTACTTTGAACGATATGGATTAGAAGTGCCTGAACAAATTATTGAATAGATTACAGTGATAAAACCCAAAAATGCCAACATTCAAGCTGGCATTAATTCTAAACTGAATTCACGATATCGTGTTTTTATTAAAAACTCGTCATTATATTTTTTTGATAAAATCCATCACTTTAGCTTTGGGTAAACGAGTGATTGTTTGAATATTATCGAATGTTATGACTTGATGCGGACGGTGTAGCTCAATGGTATCAAGTTGGTGAAGCCATAAGTGACCGGTCATGGTTGCATCGGCTAACGCGCGGTGAAATACACCATCATTGGGTAATTGATGATAATCCACCAAGGTCCCTAATTTATGATTGGGCGCATCTTGGTTAATTCTGCGTGATAACAATAAAGAACAAGCAAACTGTCCAGAGTATTGGTAATTAATTCGCTCGAATTCAGCATCTAAAAACTTCTTATCAAAGCTAGCGTTATGGGCTACAAGGTTGAAGTCTTCAATAAAATTAGCAAACCGCGCCATGACCGTTTCGCAGTCATCGGCTGTTTGCAGCATTTGATTACTAATACCTGTGTAGTTTTCAATAAAACTATTTACTCGACGCCCTGGATTCATCAATTCTTGAAATGAATCAACTACCACACCATCAACTAGCTTTACTGCACCAATTTCAATTGCGCGGTCACCATTATCTGGTGATAAACCTGTGGTTTCAAAGTCGAGAACGATGACGGTATTTGCTAATGTGCTTGATGCTATAGACACTGAATTTCTCTTTTAAATGTGGAACTTATTTACCAATACAAAATGAGCTAAAGATTTTACCCAATAGATCATCAGAGGTGAATTTACCGGTAATTTCAGATAGCGCCATTTGTGCCATGCGCAGTTCTTCTGCCAGTAACTCCCCTGCTAAATACACTTCCAGCTGTTCTTTACCTAGCTGTAAGTGACTTGATGCTAAGTCTAATGCTTCTAAATGGCGACGACGGGCGATAAAGCCGCCTTCTAGGTTACTTTGGTAACCCATTAATGTCTTAAGGTGCTGTTTAAGTTCTTCAACGCCTAAACCTGTTTTAGCAGAAATGCGGTAAACGTTATAACCATGTTCATCTGTGGTCATAACAGGCTCGCCGGTTAAATCAGCTTTGTTACGTACAACTGTGACGCCAAGTCTTGATGGTAGACGCTCGATAAAGTCAGGCCAAATATCATGAGGGTTAACATCAGTAGTGGTTGTGCCATCAACCATAAATAACACTCTATCTGCAGTGTCTATTTCATCCCAAGCTCGCTCAATACCTATTTTTTCTACGGTATCAACGGTGTCACGTAAACCTGCAGTATCGATAATATGCAGTGGCATACCATCAAGGTGAATATGTTCACGTAGCACATCACGAGTCGTACCTGCTATTTCAGTCACAATGGCAGACTCTTTACCTGCTAATGCATTCAGTAAACTCGATTTACCCGCATTCGGACGGCCTGCAATAACGACTTTCATGCCTTCACGGATAATCGAGCCTTGTTTTGCGCTCGCTTGAACTGAATCAAGTTTATCGATGATTTTATACAATGAGTTGGCAATTTTACCGTCTGATAAGAAATCGACTTCTTCATCGGGAAAATCAATCGCTGCTTCAACGTATAAGCGCAAGTTAGTGACTTGCTCTACGAGTTGATGTACCTCATCGGAGAATTCACCTTGGAGCGAGTTTAAGGCGCTTTTAGCAGCTTGTTCGCTGGTGGCATCAATTAAATCGGCAATGGCTTCAGCTTGGGTTAAATCAAGCTTGTCGTTCATAAAGGCTTGTTCACTAAACTCACCTGGCTTAGCAATACGAAGTCCTTCGACTTCCATCACACGCTTAATCAGCATGTCTAGTACGATTTGACCGCCGTGGCCTTGTAGTTCCAATACATCTTCACCAGTAAAGGAATTAGGTCCTTTAAAAAATAAGGCAATTCCTTGGTCAATGACTTCTCCAGAAGCACTTTTAAAGTCACAGTAATCGGCATAACGAGTTTTAGGTAAGTGGCCTAGAACGCTGTGCGCGACTTCAGTTGCTTTATCACCTGATACACGAATGATACCTACGCCGCCACGACCTGGTGCGGTTGCTTGTGCCACGATAGTGTCTGTCATTGAGGAAAACCTTGTTGAAAATAGTAAAGGAAAAGGCGGCTTAATAGCCGCCTTTAAAGATTATATCAGTTTGAGCTATGACTTATTTTAAGCCTTTTTTCTCAAGACCTGCATAAATAATCTTTTGTTGTGTAATCGCCACTAAGTTACCCACTAACCAGTATAGTACTAGGCCTGATGGGAACCATAGGAAGAACACAGTAAAGATAACCGGCATCCACTGCATCATCTTAACTTGCATAGGATCCATGGTTGGTGCCATTGGTTGCATTTTCTGCATTAACCACATTGACACACCCATTAGTAACGGTAGTACGTAGTAAGGATCTTGAACCGATAAATCGTCAATCCAAAGCATGAATGGTGCGTGACGCAATTCATAACTTTCTAGTAATACCCAGTATAATGCGATGAAAATTGGCATTTGCAGCAAGATCGGAAGGCAGCCACCCATTGGGTTAACTTTCTCTTTCTTGTACAGCTCCATCATTGCTTGACCCATCTTCTGGCGGTCATCACCGAAACGCTCTTTCAGTTCAGCAAGTTTTGGCTGTAGGTTACGCATTTTTGCCATTGAGGTGTATTGCGCTTTAGTCAGTGGATATAACAGACCACGAACAGAAAGCGTAATTAAGATAATTGCCAAACCCCAGTTAGTTACAATCGACTGGAAGAACATCAGTAGTTTGTAAATTGGAATAGCTAACCACCAAAGGAAACCATAATCGACCACTAAGTTCAGGGTTTCTGAAATAGAAGAAAGGGCTTTCTGGTCTTTAGGACCTACAAAGAACTGCGCACTGATGGTTTGTTGTGTACCAGGAGCAATATCATGAACAGCACCACGGAAACCAATGTTCGCTTGTCCACCAGCACTCATGCTAGTGAAAATAGTGTTTGAATCAGTTGCTGGTGGCACCCAAGCTGACACGTAGTAATGTTGAAGCATTGCAGCCCAACCACCCAGTGTTTGTTGGTTCAGGTTACTTTTAGCAATATCTTCAAAATCATACTTTTCGTAACGCACGTTTTGAGTAGAGAATGCTGCACCACGGTAAGTTGGCATCATCATGCTGCTTTCAGATGCTTGAACGGTTTGTTTAATTTGACCGTACATTTGCATTTGAAGCGGAGCTGCAGTGGTGTTGTTTACGTTGTAATCAACAGTCACATCATATTGGCCACGAGTGAAGGTAAATACTTTGGTGTAACTTGCGCCATTTGCATCTACATAGCTTAATGGTACAGATAAAGAGTCTTGGCCAGCGGCTAATTCATATTCTTCTGATTCAGCAGAAAAATGAGCACGTCCATGAGTACTGCTATCAATACCATCACGACCGATTAAACCACTTTGAGAAATATAGTTGAATGTACCGTTTTGCTCTAATAGAACAAATGAGTCATCACTGTCGATTTCAACTTTATGGTCAACCAGCGCTGCGTAAACAATATCACCACCGACAGGGTCGATTTTAATATCTAGCTGATCAGTTTTAACTGAAATGAGGTTTTGCGTCGCCGGTAATTGAACAGGCATGCTTGAATCAGCATCGGGTACATCGCCAATGTTTGACGAAGGTACGTTATTCGTTTGAACAACCGATTGTGTTGCTGTCGGTTGTGGTGCTTTATCGTCTTGCCATGCTTGCCAAAGTAAAAAACTGACAAACAGTAGTGCGATAAGCATTAAATTGCGTTGAGATTCCATAGCCTATTTGTTACACCTGTCGTTTTTAGGGGGGACGGGATCACTTCCGCCGGGATGTAAAGGGTGACATTTTAGTATGCGTTTCGCTGCAAGCCAACAACCTTTCGCAGTTCCATGCGTTTTTATTGCATCAATTGCATAATAAGAGCACGTTGGGTTGAATCTACAGCGAGGTCCCAGCATGGGGCTGATAAGAAGTTGATAACCACGAATAGCCTTGGTGGCTAGCCATTGTAACGGCGACTGAGCTTGCGCCATAACTTCTCTGTTAATTTATGTAGTTCTGCATTTTCCATATCGACCACGCCATTTCGAACCAAGACTACAATATCAAGATTTGGGATGTCATGCTGACTTAAACGGAAATTTGTTCTGATTATTCGCTTAATACGATTACGGTCGCTGGCATTTTTAACAAAACGTTTAGCAACTGTTAATCCAATACGAGGATGTTGTTCTGAATTAGGTATAGCGAGCAGAGTTATTTCAGCAGAAGATGCTTTGATGGGATTTGAAAATACAGATTTAAATTGCGCGGGAGTTAACAAACGTAACTCCCGCGTAAAAGCATAGCTAGTCACTATGAATATCTACCGATTAAGCAGATAAACGAGCGCGACCTTTTGCACGACGACGTGCAATCACTTTACGGCCGCCTACAGTGGCCATACGTGCGCGGAAGCCGTGAGAACGCTTACGCTTCAGGTTGCTTGGTTGAAAAGTACGTTTACTCATTTTGGCAATCCGTATATTTAGTAGTTAATAAACCTTACATTCTTAAAATAAGAGGTAAGGGCAAAAAAGAGGCCGAATTGTAATCACTTTAATCACTACCGTCAACAAGGAAAGTAGCTATATGAACAATTTTTACCTAATTAGTTTTTCGTTAAACGCCAAAAATGCACCACAGGATGTGGATAACTCTGTGAATCAACACTACATGTAGTGGATCAAAGGCAGTTTTACGAGATCAAACTGCGGCTATTATAGATCAAGAGTGATCGGTTAATAAAGCAGGATCTGCGAACAAATACGATTAATTGGATCGTTTTTGATCTTTAAAGATCACAGATATCCACATACAATGATCAGGCTGGGGATAAATATTTTTTTATCGATAGCGATCATTGAGATCTAACGATAGAATACCCCTCCTTCAACAAACGATATTAAGGAATTTTAAGTGGCGGTTTCACTTTGGCAACAATGTATCGGCAGGCTGCAAGACGAACTTTCTGCGCAGCAATTCAGTATGTGGATCCGTCCGTTACAGGCTGAAATGGATGGCGATACTTTGGTACTTTATGCACCTAATCGTTTTGTACTCGATTGGGTTCGAGATAAGTACATCAATATCATCAATCAATTTTTTACCGAACAGTTAGGTGGAAATGCCCCTAAGCTGCGCTTTGATATTGGTAGCCGTCCGTCAGCGGTCAGAACACCTGCACCTGTAAAGGCAGAGGTAAGACAACCGCAAAGCACTCAAGCTAAGCCACGTGTTAGCACTGCATTTAATACGCAAGCAGAGCCAGTTGAACATGCGAACCATCGCAGTAACATCAACCCAACTTACCAGTTTGATAATTTTGTTGAAGGTAAATCAAACCAATTAGGTAAAGCGGCGGCACTGCAAGTAGCAGAAAACCCTGGTGGAGCATACAACCCATTATTCTTATATGGCGGCACCGGTTTAGGTAAAACCCATTTATTACATGCTGTGGGTAATGGCATTATTAAAAATAATCCCAATGCTAAAGTGGTTTATATGCATTCTGAGCGTTTTGTTCAGGATATGGTTAAAGCATTGCAAAATAATGCAATTGAAGACTTCAAACGTTATTACCGTAGTGTAGATGCACTCTTTATTGATGACATTCAATTCTTTGCCAATAAAGATCGTTCACAAGAAGAATTCTTTCATACCTTCAATGCACTATTAGAAGGTAATCATCAGATCATCCTGACATCTGATAAGTACCCTAAAGAAATTGATGGGGTAGAAGATCGTTTAAAATCACGTTTTGGTTGGGGTTTAACGGTGGCGATTGAGCCTCCAGAACTGGAAACCCGTGTGGCAATCTTAATGCGTAAAGCAGAAGAGAGTGGTATTAACCTTCCTGATGAAGTGGCTTTCTTTATTGCTAAGCGTTTACGTTCTAATGTTCGTGAATTGGAAGGCGCATTAAACCGCGTGATTGCCAACGCTAACTTTACCGGCAGACCCATCACAATTGATTTTGTCCGTGAAGCATTACGTGATTTATTAGCACTGCAAGAAAAATTAGTGACCATTGATAATATTCAAAAGACGGTTGCTGAATACTACAAAATTAAAATGGCTGATATGTTATCTAAGCGTCGTTCTCGCAGTGTTGCGAGACCTCGTCAAGTCGCGATGGCATTATCAAAAGAACTAACAAACCAAAGCTTACCTGAAATTGGGGATGCCTTTGGGGGTCGTGATCATACTACCGTATTACACGCATGCAGAAAAATTGCCCAATTGCGTGAAGAAAGTCATGACATTAAAGAAGATTATGCTAACTTGATACGTACATTATCTTCTTAATATCAGGAAATTGAGTCGAATGAAATTTTCAATTGATAGGGATGCCCTATTAAAACCACTTCAATTAGTGTGTGGCGCAGTAGAAAGACGTCACAATTTACCTATTTTATCCAACTTGCTAATCGAAGTTAGTGAAGACTCACTTAAGCTTACAGGTACGGATTTAGAGGTTGAGCTTGTTGGTCAAGCTCCTATTCAAGGTGAAGTTGAAGTGGGCAGTACGACTGTTCCTGCTAAAAAGCTATTAGACATTGTTAAGTCACTTCCAGAACAAGTCGAAATCAAGATTGAGCAACAAGAAAACAAATGGTTATTGCGCTCAGGCCGAAGCCGATTTTCTTTAGCAACCTTACCAGCATCCGATTACCCGAATGTTGAAGCATTCCAAGCTGAAATAGAATTTAGCCTTAAACAAGGCACGCTTAAGTCGATTATTGATTCAACTCAATTTTCAATGGCTAACCAAGATGTGCGTTATTACCTGAATGGTTTGTTATTTGAAACCTCTGGTACTTCATTAAAAGCGATTGCGACTGACGGACACCGTTTAGCATTAAGTCATCGTGACATTGGTATTGCACTACCTGAAAAGCAAGTCATTGTGCCGCGTAAAGGTGTGGTAGAAATGTCTCGTTTGCTAGAAAGTGAAGACAAAGAAATTAATATTGCCATTGGTGATAGTGCTATACGTGCGACCACTGACAATGCAGTATTTACCAGTAAGTTAGTTGATGGACGCTTCCCTGATTATCGCCGTGTATTGCCAAAAGGTGGTGATAAGATTGTCGTTGCTAGTCGAAACCACTTAAAACAAGCATTAACACGAGCTTCTATTTTATCTAATGAGAAGTTCCGTGGTGTACGTATTCAGCTTGAGCCAGGTTTATTGCGCATTACTGCCAATAACCCTGAGCAGGAAGAAGCTGAAGAAATTATCGATGTTGAATATAACGCTGAAAATTTAGAAATTGGCTTCAACGTAAGCTATTTGCTAGATGTATTGAATAACTTAGCCAGTGACGACGTCAGAATCACGCTTATTGATGGAAACTCGAGTGCGTTAATAGAAAACCACGCCGAAGAAGATTCAATGTATGTCGTGATGCCTATGCGTTTATAGTTTCTATTGAACTAAATAGATTACCGAAACGTTTTTATCCCAAGAAGGTGCTACATTAAGGCACCTTTTTTAGTTTTATGTCTTTGTTGATAGGTTTGAGAAATTACCACTCATGAGTTTAACCCGTCTTAATATCGCCCAGTTTCGTAATATCCTTTCGGCGTCATTAACACCAGCGTCAGGTTTAAACTTGATTTATGGTGAAAATGGCAGTGGAAAAACCAGTATATTAGAAGCGATATATTTTTTGGGAATGGGGCGTTCTTTTCGAAGTCACTTATCGCAAAGGGTGATTAATATTGAGCAAGACAGCCTAACGTTATTTGCCGAACTCGAAATGGAGTCGGGTGAAGCGAAATTAGGCCTAAGACGTTTTAGAAATGGCGACATTGATGTCAAAATGAATGGCGATAAAGTGAAGCGATTATCTGTTTTAGCTGAAACGTTACCTATTCAAGTTATCACCCCTGAAAGTTTTTCTTTGCTATTTGAAGGTCCAAAAGCCCGCCGTCAATTCATTGATTGGGGCGCTTTTCATGCTGACGTTAATTTTTATCAAGCATGGGTAAATACGAGAAGAATTTTAAAGCAAAGAAATCAGCTGCTTAGAGACGGTTCTTCTTATGCCACAATTCAATTTTGGGATAAGGAATTGGTGCGGTATGCTGAACAAGTTACTTCGATACGAAATCACTATGTAGACTCGTTAAATGAGCTACTTAAGGGTATAATCGAAGAGTTTTTACCACGAGTTGATATTAAAGTTTCCTTTACTCGTGGCTGGGATAACAAAACGGATTTTTCCGAGTTACTCGAAACTCAATATCATCGAGATTTATCATCGGGTAATACAGGTAGTGGACCACACAAAGCTGATTTGCGATTACGTGTTGGCAACCTACCCGTGCAAGATGCGTTATCTCGAGGACAGTTAAAATTATTAGTCTGTGCACTGCGTATTGCACAAGGCAAATTGCTTCAAGAACAACAGAACAAGCATAGTATTTACCTTGTGGATGATCTTCCATCTGAGTTGGATGCACAACATAGGCAGCTATTGCTAAAACAGTTAACCGAAACCGGTGCACAAATTTTTGTCACAGCGATTGATCCTGTTGCAATAGTCGATTCGCTGGCAAGCCCGCCAAGTAAAATGTTTCATGTGGAACACGGGCAAGTCACGGTAGTTGAATAAAAACGAGAGAGAAATATGTCAGAGAATAGTTATGATTCTTCGAGTATTAAGGTTTTAAAAGGCCTTGATGCAGTTCGTAAGAGACCAGGGATGTACATCGGCGATACAGATGATGGTACGGGTCTTCATCACATGGTATTCGAAGTGGTCGATAACTCTATCGATGAAGCCTTAGCGGGTCACTGTAATGACATTACTATCACCATTCATGCTGATGGTTCTGTATCTGTTACAGATGATGGCCGTGGTGTTCCAGTTGCAATCCATGAAGAAGAAGGGGTTTCAGCTGCAGAAGTGATTATGACCGTACTTCATGCTGGTGGTAAGTTCGATGATAACTCATACAAAGTTTCTGGTGGTTTGCACGGTGTAGGTGTTTCAGTAGTCAACGCATTATCTGAAAAACTGCAAATGATCATTCGTCGTGATGGTCATATTTATGAACAGTTCTACACTATGGGTGTTCCAGATGCGCCTATCGCACCAGTTGGTGATACTGAAAAGACTGGGACTCATATCCGTTTTTGGCCAAGTGCTGAAACCTTCTCAGATACCTTGTTCCATTTTGATATTCTTGCCAAACGTGTACGTGAATTATCATTCTTGAACTCAGGTGTGGGTATCCGCCTTGTTGACGAACGTGATGAGCGTAATGAATTCTTTAAATACGACGGCGGTATTAGCGCATTCGTAGATTACTTGAACCGTAACAAGACGCCAATCAACAAAGACGTATTCCACTTTACTCAAGAACGTGAAGATGGCATTACCGTTGAAGTCGCAATGCAGTGGAATGATGGTTATCAAGAAAGTATTTTCTGTTTTACCAATAACATTCCACAACGTGATGGCGGTACTCACTTAGCGGGTTTCCGTGGTGCATTAACACGTAACTTAAATAACTACATGGAGCGTGAAGGCTTCAATAAGAAAGGCAAAACCAACGCAACGGGTGATGATGCTCGTGAAGGTTTAACTGCGGTTGTTTCTGTAAAAGTACCAGATCCAAAGTTCAGTTCACAAACCAAAGATAAATTGGTTTCAAGTGAAGTGAAAGGCGCTGTAGAACAAACAATGGGTGAGCAGTTAAATGATTACCTATTAGAAAACCCTGTCGATGCAAAATTGATTGTGGGTAAGATTGTTGATGCCGCTCGTGCTCGTGAAGCAGCGCGTAAAGCTCGTGAAATGACACGTCGTAAAGGCGCACTCGATTTAGGTGGTTTGCCAGGTAAACTTGCAGATTGCCAAGAGAAAGACCCTGGTCTTTCTGAAATCTACATAGTGGAAGGGGACTCTGCTGGCGGATCAGCCAAGCAGGGACGTAACCGTAAAAACCAAGCGATTCTTCCGCTTAAAGGTAAAATTCTAAACGTTGAGAAAGCACGTTTTGATAAAATGTTATCTTCGCAAGAAGTGGCAACGTTAATTACTGCACTAGGTTGTGGTATCGGCCGTGAAGATTACGACCCAGAGAAAACGCGTTACCATAACATCATCATCATGACCGATGCCGACGTCGATGGCTCGCACATTCGTACCTTGCTATTGACCTTCTTCTTCCGTCAAATGCCTGAGCTAATTGAGCGTGGCTTTATCTATATTGCACAGCCTCCTTTGTTTAAAGTTAAAAAAGGTAAGCAAGAGCAGTATCTAAAAGATGAGCCAGCGTTAACTGAATACTTAACTACTCAAGCGTTGGATGGCACTCATATTTATCCGACTCAAGGCGCTCCAGGTATGACTGGTGAACCTTTAGAACGTTTAGTGAGCCAATATCGTGAAGTTGAAGCAATCATTGAGCGTTTAGCTAAACGTTACCCTGAGTCTATTACTAATCGTATGATCCATCATCCAGGTGTGAGCAATGAAATGCTATCTGATGAAGGTCAAATGAAGCAGTGGTGTGATGCATTCGTGGCAGACTTAATTGAACTTGAGTCTGATGGTGTGATTTACAGCATTGAGCCGGTATTAGATCCAGAGCGTAAAGCTTACCTGCCTAGCTTAACGATTCGTAAGCATGGTATCGATACTAATTACTTGTTCAGCTATGACTTCTTCCAGTCAAACGACTACTCGCTTATTGCTAAGCTAGGTAGAGCGTTAGACGGTATGATTGAAGAAGGCGGTTACATCAAACGTGGTGAGCGTATGAAGGAAGTAGAAACTTTCTTAGAAGCGCTTGAATGGACGATGAGCGAAGCTAAACGTGGTCTTTATATCCAACGTTATAAAGGATTGGGTGAGATGAACCCTGAGCAATTGTGGGAAACTACAATGGATCCTGAAACACGTCGTATGTTGCGTGTGACGATTGAAGATGCTGTAGGTGCTGATCAACTATTTACAACGTTAATGGGTGATCAAGTAGAGCCACGTCGTGACTTTATTGAAACTAACGCATTGAACGTAGCTAACTTAGACGTGTAACAATTATTCGTTAAGTCTTAAATTAAAAGGGAAAGCTTTGCTTTCCCTTTTTTGTGCCTACATCTCAGTGTCACACTCAAGCATGCCCATCCCAATACATTTACACATACACAACCACAACCACATGCACAATCAGCTACTTGCACAAAATCTATTTCTGCTTTTCTGTGATTTGCTGACTCAATGTCTGAATCGCAATTTCTAGTTTTTTAATCTCTCTTTGGGTTGCACTGCGGTTCATCTCATTAAAGGTCCACATTTTTATTGCTATTTGCATCATACTACTCAGTAGTAGGCCCACTCCCCATTGCAGTTTAGTTGCCATTGATGACTCTACAAAAAAGAATTCATAGCCACACCACAACATCAGAGCAGAAAGACCAAATGCAACAATAGTCGATATGATCATCCAGCCACCTAGCCTACCTTGATAGGCACTTGCCAGCATACTCCACAAATTGGGGTCTCGATTTATTTGGGCTTTTAATAACTCATTTTCATGCTCAAGCTGTTCACGTATTTTGTCATCTAAACTCATAATTAATCCTTATCTAATACTTGTTTTAACGCTGCTCTGGCTCGAAACAGTCTTGATTTAACTGTGCCTGAAGCAATGTTTAAAATGTGACTTATTTCACTGAGACTGAAGCCTTCTAAGTAAAATAAATGAATAACCTGATGCTCAATTAAGCTTAAATGCTTCATTGCTTGTGCTAACTCTGATGTATCGGCTTTGGTTTCTGCTGCTATCTCACCTATTGCATCAAGTGGGGTATACATATGCTTTTTATTGCTTTTGACCATATCTAAAACTTGCCAATGAGTTAGTTTAAATAACCAAGTCTTAAATGCTGCAGGATCATTTATTCTAGTCATTGTTGTTGAAAGCTTTAGCCATGCCTCTTGAACAGCATCCTGAGCTAGCCCTTTGTTGCTGGTTGTTCTATATGCAAACGACAATACTTGCGGATAAAAGTGCTGATAGAGCTGATCAAACGCTTTTAAATTTCCAGCTTGCGCTTCAAGTACCCAAAGTTCTATTTGTGCTTGTCGGATAAATAGATACTCCATGTAAGGTTTTAACAAGATGTAGAGTAAAGACGAGAGACAACATTGAATGGTTCGGTTTTTTATTATTTATTTTTACTGTGATGACTCATAGAGGTAATGATATAAGCAAAGGGTTATAAATCATTATCCGTTAAAGGGATAAAATAAATTTGTTTGTTTGGATATAATGTTACGTTCACTTTTAGACACTATTGGGAGATATCTTTTTATATTTCCAAATGTGTGAAGTGGTTACGTTCTTGATTCCTTGCGGTCGCTATACTTTATACTAGAACACAGTAAAGGATTACTCTCGGTTTAGTGGTTATTACTTTTACTTAGGTCATACAAGTGGTTAAAGCATTATTTAATAAGATATTTAATATTCGCTCTAAGAAAGAGGTGAATGCTGCTAGCGCATTAAATTCGCAAAACAGTCTTTTATCTAAAACGTCTTCTGTAAACGCATCACATGCGGTTAGCAAAACGGCGACACATCAGTCTACAAATCAGCCAGCGCCAACGATAGCAATCGCTGTCGACTCTTCAGCTTTGTTCTACAGCTTATTGTTTCCTGTAAGCGATCAAGACACTGGCGCAATGGCCAATAGTTTAGAGCGCAATGTTCTATCTAAAATTGAGCAGGCTTTTAGTTCGCCAAAAGTGATTGCAGAGAAGGTACTTAAATTGCCAAGCCGTTTATCTGAGTTAGATAGAAAGTTGGCTCAAGAAGATATTGATACTAAAGATTTGCTCGGCATGATTGAACAAGATCCTGTTTTGAGTATCGAGGTTTTAAAACTATGTAATTCCAGTGCCTTTAAACGTTCTGACAAAGAGATTACTAGCTTACAGCAAGCTGTGGTTCAAATTGGTTTGCAGCAGCTGCAGTTGTTTGTACGTACTAGTTTGATGAAAGAAATGATAAATATTAAGCCTATTTACTTCAGGCGTTTTGGTGCCGAAATTTGGCGCCACTCTATGCAGGTTGCCTTTCTTGCGAAGGCGTTTGCTGACGAGGATGGTGACACAGCTTTTTTTCTCGGTTTATTGCATGATGTGGGTAAAATTGCCATTTTTAAAATGATGATTGAAGCTTTTAGACAAGCAGAACCGGGTGAACAGCCTAGCTCAGTGTTGTTTAAGCAAGTCATGACCACTAAATCATTAAGCTTAAGTGCGTTGCTGGTTAAACATTGGCAGTTACCTGCTCAATTTGAACAGCCATTAGCGCAATTGGCTAACTCACTTCATCAACCTACTGATCCATTAGCAATCGCGGTATGGCGAGCCAATATTGTCAGTGAATGTTCTATGCTAAAGCAGGTGAATAAATTAACTGTTGAGGCGCAGGGACAACTTTTGTCTCAAGTGAAAATAGATGCCGAGCAGTTTGAAGTGCTGCATCAAAAGTTGCTGAGTTTATAGTCATAAGTCGATCTATCTTCGACGTGATTAATGCTTGATGAATAATAAAAAACGCGCCGAAAGGCGCGTTTTTTTATAAGTGCTTATACGACATATTCATTACTGAAGTAATGAAATATCCGCAGCATGTAAGAATTGTTCACGTAAGCTATTTAACAGTGCTAAACGGTTATTCTTAAGTGCTGCATCATCAGCCATTACCATCACATCTTCAAAGAAGGTATCAACGCTTTCACGTAGATTTGCTAGTAAAGCTAGTGCTTCTTGATAGTTAGCGGCAGCAAATAAAGGCGCTAGCTGAGGTTGTAGCGCTGCTAATTTGTCTGCTAATGCCTTTTCAGCACTTTCAACTAAAAGTCCAGAATCAATAGTAGATGGGATTTCACCTTCAACTTTAGCCAAGATATTAGACACACGCTTATTGGCAGCAGCAAGCGCTGATGCTTGCTCTAAAGTTCTGAAGTGAGCCACAGCTTTAATGCGACTTTCAAAATCTGCAGGGGCAGTCGGTTTGCGTGCTAAGACCGCAAGAATAACATCAACACCCACACCTTGATCTTGATACCAAGAACGGAAGCGGCCCATAAAGAACTCAAGTACTTGCTCAGATACTTTATCGTTAGTCAGGTTTTCACCGTGTAATTCTTTTGCTTTAGCAATCAAATCAACTAAATCTAACGGTAAATTGTTCTCTAAACAAAGGCGCAAAATACCGATAGCAGCACGGCGAAGTGCGAATGGATCAGCTGCGCCTTTTGGTGCTTGGCCAATACCAAAAATACCCACTAAAGTATCAAGCTTTTCAGCTAATGCGACACAGATTGAGATAGGTGCAGTAGGCACAGTATCGCCAGAGAATTTAGGTTTGTATTGCTCAGCGAGGGCAACAGCAATCGCATCAGTTTCACCGTCTAAGCGTGCATAATGCATGCCCATAGTGCCTTGAAGGTCGGTAAATTCCATCACCATATTGGTCATCAAGTCTGACTTAGACAATAAACCTGCACGCGCAGCTTCTTCGCTATTTGCACCTATGCTGGTGGCAATGAAACTCGCCATAGCTGAAATACGTTCAACGCGGGCTTTAATCGTGCCTAATTGCTTTTGGAAAACAACAGACTCTAAGCTGGATAAACGTGTTTCTAAAGACTGTTTTTTGTCAGTTTCAAAGAAGAATTCAGCATCAGCAAGGCGAGGGCGAACGACTTTCTCGTTACCCGAAATAATCTGCTGTGGATCTTTAGATTCAATATTGGTGACGAAGATAAAGTTCGGTAATAACTGACCCGATTTATCAAATACTGGGAAGTATTTCTGATCGCCTTTCATGGTGTAAACCAAGGCTTCAGCTGGCACATCTAAGAATTTTTCTTCGAAGCTTGCAGTCAACACAACCGGCCATTCAACCAATGCTGTGACTTCTTCAAGTAGTTCATCTTCAAGTTCTGCCACGCCGCCGATTTGTTTGGCTGCAATTTCAGCATTCACTTTAATGATGTCTTTACGACGTTGGTAGTCAGCTAATACTTTACCTTGCGTTTCTAACTCGGTTAAGTAGTTGTCTGCATGGTCTAGTTCAAAGGTATCAACACCCATGAAACGATGGCCACGGATCGTGCGTGCTGATTCAATACCTAATAATTCACCAGCAACTAACTCATCACCTAATAACATGGTTACGGTGTGAACAGGACGGATAAACTGTGTAGTATTGCTACCCCAGCGCATAGGCTTAGGAATAGGTAACTTATCAAGTGACTTTTGCGCCATCGTTGCAATAAGTGACTTAGTTTCAACACCAACCACTTTTGCTTGATGTAATAACCATTCGCCTTTATCTGTTTTAAGGCGGTCAGCTTGTTCAACGGTAATACCGTTACCACGAGCCCAGCCCATAGCGGCTTTTGTTGGGTTACCTTCAGCATCAAATGCTTGTGCAACTGCAGGGCCACGTTTTTCAACAACTTTGTCTGCTTGAGCGACAGCGAGTTGCTCAATACGAATCGCCAGACGGCGAGGCGCTGCATACCAAGTAGCATCTGAAAAAGCTAATTCTGCTTTAGTTAACTCTTCGGTAAAGTTTGCTAGAAATGACTCTGCAAGTTTACGTAATGCTTTTGGTGGTAATTCTTCTGTACCCACTTCAATGAGTAAGTTTTCAACGTTCATATTCTACCTCTACTTACACATTGGGAAACCAAGCGCTTCACGTGCTTGGTAATAAGATTCAGCAACACCTTTTGCCATAGTCCGTACACGCAAAATATAGCGTTGACGTTCTGTAACCGAAATTGCATGGCGCGCATCAAGTAAGTTAAATGCATGAGAGGCTTTCATTACTTGCTCGTAAGCAGGCAATGGTAAAGGCTTTTCTAGGGTTAATAATTTCTGGCAGGCTTTTTCACAATCATCAAATTGCTTAAATAGCACTTCAACATCAGCGTGTTCGAAGTTATAAGTTGATTGCTCCACTTCATTTTGATGGAAAATATCGCCGTACATCACTTTGCCCATAGGGCCGTCAGTCCAGACAAGATCATAAACACTGTCAACTTCTTGGATATACATCGCAAGACGTTCTAGACCATAGGTGATTTCACCAGTGACAGGCTTACACTCTATACCACCGACTTGTTGGAAATAGGTAAATTGCGATACTTCCATACCGTTTAACCAAACTTCCCAACCTAAGCCCCAAGCACCTAGGGTTGGCGACTCCCAGTTATCTTCAACAAAACGCACGTCATGAACGCCCATATCCACACCTAGTGCTTCTAAAGAACCAAGATATAACTCTTGAATGTTACTTGGAGAAGGCTTAAGCACTACTTGGAATTGGTAGTAATGTTGTAGGCGGTTAGGGTTTTCACCGTAGCGGCCATCGGTAGGTCGGCGACATGGTTGCACATATGCGCTGCTCATTGGCTCAGGGCCTAATGAACGCAAAAATGTCATCGGGTGGAATGTACCTGCACCCACTTCCATGTCCAATGGTTGAACGATTGCGCAACCTTGCTGCGCCCAGTATTCCTGCAGGGTCATAATGAAGCCCTGGAATGTCTTTACGTCGTGTTTCGTCGTCATGTCCGCTTATCTACTGGTTGAGGCTAAAAATAGAAAATGGTTTTGATTATACCTTGTAGATTAATACAGATGTAGGTTATTTTTTAACGTAGAGATTAAAAATTTAAATGGGCTATACAAATGGATCTGAAACGCTGTGCTTGGTTGAGTAACGACCCGCTTTATATCGATTATCATGATAACGTTTGGGGAAGGCCTGTTTATGATCCCATCGTGTTATTTGAGAAGCTGTGCCTTGATGGCCAACAAGCTGGATTATCTTGGATAACTATTTTAAAGAAGCAGCATAATTACCAAGACTTGTTTGCTAACTTCGATCCTAAAGTCATTGCCACTTTTGACGATGCTAAAGTAGAGGAGTTATTACTTAACCCTGGGATAGTTAGAAACCGTTTGAAAGTGAATTCTATCATCAAAAATGCTAAAGCCTATTTGGCTTTTGTGGAACAAGGAAATGACTTTTCAAAGTTTCTGTGGGAGTTTGTCGGAGGTGAGCCGAAAATTAATCACTTCGCGACTATGTCAGAAGTGCCAGCGCAAACACCTGAATCTGAAGCCATGTCTAAAGCCTTAAAAAAGCTCGGTTTTAATTTTGTTGGACCGACAATTTGTTATGCATTTATGCAAGCGGTAGGGATGATTAATGACCATACAACAGACTGTTTTCGTTATGGAAAGTGATTTTTAGGTCAATAATCTTTATATAAAAAAGGGATGTTCCACGTGGAACATCCCTTTTTGTTATCTAGTAGCTGGATAGTTACTATTTAGTGGTTTCAAAGAAAAATGGTTTACGCTTAACTTCATCGCCATTTAACTGGTTCATGGATTCAGCATTGTATAATTTGCCGTTTGCCATGGTATAAGTCACTTTATCAGTTACTCTGATGTCCGCTAGTGGATCACCATCAATGACAATGATATCAGCTAATTTTCCTTCTTTGATTGAACCAATCTGATGATCCATTCCAAAGGTTTTCGCTGGGTTAATTGTGGCTGTTTTCAATACATCCATATTGCTCATCCCGCCTTGGGCAAACATCCACATTTCCCAATGTGCTGCTAAACCCTCACGTTGACCATGAGCACCAATGTTTGGATGAATACCTATTTCATTTAATTCATTGGCGACACGGGCGACATTGAAATGATTGTAATGTTCATCAGGTGCTTTGGTTCTGCGCATTGAGCGAGCATTCAAGATATCACTTGGTACGTACATACTTAAGCGAGGATGAGCCCATACGTCAGTTTTGTCATACCAGTAATGCTCTCCTGAAATACCGCCATAAGCGACAACTAATGTCGGCGTGTAAGCAACTTCAGTTTGGCTCCAGAACTGTTTGATATCACTGTAGATTGAACCTGCAGGAAGTGAATGTTCGATTGTCGTATGACCATCGGCAATCATTGATAAATTGTGTTGAAGTAAGCTTCCGCCTTCAGGCACAACCATCATTTCAAGTTCACGTGCAGCTTGGATAACTTGCTGACGTTGGTTACGACGTGGTTGGTTATAACTTTTGACACTAAAAGCACCGACTTTCTTTAAGCGCTCCAAATGGAACTTGGCATCATCCAGTGAGTCAACATGAGACGTATAACCAGGAGCATTGGCACCATATAAAATTGTACCGGTCGAGAATATACGTGGGCCAACAATGTTACCGGCTTTTTGCTGCTCTGAAGCTGCAAATATTTCAGTGGTATCATTTGATGGATCATGAATTGCTGTAACACCTAATGACAGGCCAGAGTATAGTTGCCAATTCTGCTGAGGAATAATTTCATCATCAGCTTGTCCACCATGTGCGTGAGCATCGAATAAACCAGGCATTAATGTTTTGCCATTAATATCGATAACTTGTGCACCTTTAGGAATTGTCACGTTGGCATCACCGACACTAACAATTTTGTTGTTTGTAATGATGACAACACCATTATCGATGACTTGGTCGTTTTCCATAGTAATGATTTTGCCGCCAACAAAAGCGATTGTTCCACGTGGAACATCTGCTTTTTCTTTGAAGCCAATGGCAGTAATGCTTGGTTTAACTTCATCTTCTGTCTTAGCATATTGGGTATCAACAGCGGCTTGATATAGATCTGGGCCAAGGGTCCAATAAAGTTCGTTACTCTTATTGTTCCAGCTAATACTTTCACCTGCGCGTACACTTAACTGAGTTACAGGTAGGTTAGTTGCTTTAGGGCTAATTCGAACTGTTTCACCATGTTTAGCAAATGGCGTAACGTATACACGGAAACGTTCAGAAAATGCTAAATGTTCTCCGTTAGGTGATACACGGAACTCCGTTGCATGCTCGCTGGTATAATGAGTACGCTTTTCAAATCCATCTAAACTGATAGAAGATAATTCAGGTGTTTCGCCATAATCCATGAAGAATACACGTGTTGAGTCAGCACCAAATTGCGGTTGGTAACCGCTAGCGGTTATTTTGATGTTGTTCTTTTTCTTTAAATCTACCTTATATAAACCTGGTTCTTGTGACCAAGTTCGAGGCGTCATATAGCCGCCTTTGGCTTTGCGGTATACAACCGTTTTACCATCAGGAGAAAAGGTAGGTTCAACGTACTTGCCTGGCTCACTGGTTAACTCTTTGCTACGGCCACCTTTAGCACTGACAATACTGACAGTGCCTTGGTCCTGGTCATTCCAAGTCGTGAAGACAATGTTCTTACCATCACGTGACCATTGCGGGAATAGTTCATTAACATCGTCATCTAGACGAGTTAAGCGTTTACGTTTTCCGTCTTCAATATCACGAACCCAAAGCTTACCCAATGCTTCGAATACTACTTTCTCACCATTAGGTGATACCTGTGCCATACGTAGCATTTTTACATCAAACTCATCTTGATCTAGATTTTGAGTAAAACGAACAGAAGGTTGAACATCTAACTCTGTTTTGACTGAAAAAGGAATATTACTGACTTCTTTGTCTTCAACATTGAGTTTATTAATTTTACCTTTTGCCCAAAATACGATTTCTTCGTTATCTTGAGTCCAAGACATGGTTGGGTATACGCCATGGATAGCCCATGTTTCTTGCATGTCACGATCAAGATTATCGTAAAGTTTAGTGTGTTTACCTGATTTTAAATCCAATAAATACAATGTCGACTGGAAACCATCACGTTTAATATAGGCGAGCTTAGTGCCATCAGGACTCGGTGTAGGTCGGATTGCACCGCCAGTACCTTCAATCAAGACTTCGATATCACCAGTTTGAGTATCGTAGCGTTTAATTTTATAAATTCCTTTTACAGAATCTTTTGAGTAATGGAACGTTTTACCTGGCGTAGCATCTTGGCTGAAGTAAATATATCGGCCATCAGGAGAGTAAGCGGGTTCGCCTAAATCTTTTTGATCGTTAGGGCGCTCTGTTAGTTTTACACCTTCGCCACCCGCAACGTGATACATCCACACTTCACCAGCACCTAAGCTGCGACTGGCGGTAAAGTGTTTACGTGCAACAAGGTATTGTGAGTCAGGACTCCATGCAGGACTGTTTAATAAACGGAATGTTTCTGAGGTGACTGCTCTTTGGTTACTGCCATCAGCATTCATTACCCAAATATTATCGCCGCCATCTTCATCCGATGTAAAAGCGATTTGTTTGCCATCAGGGCTATAGACAGGTTGCATTTGCCAAGCAATGCCTGAGGCGAGCTTTTTGGCTTCTCCGCCACTAATAGGCATCTGATAAATATCGCCTAATAGGTCAAATACGATGGTTTTGCCGTCAGGTGAAACGCTGACATTCATCCATGTACCTTCAGTAACATCAATTTGTAGTTTTTCTAAAGGCGCATTAGCTGGCGCATTCACTTGCCATTTTTCGGTTTCATCTGCTGCGTTAACAGCTAATGAAGCACTCGCTAAGCTAAGCGCAATAGCAGTGTAGAGAGGTTTTATTTTTGAGGTAAACATGCACAGTCCATTTATGATTATCGTTATAAGGTCGAGTTATACTTTTATTAATCGAGTGTTGTTTGCGAGTTGTAAAACTGATGATATTTATCGCATAAATTAACCAAGAACTAAACAGTTTTTCTGTTTCAAATGATGACAGTACAAAAGCGATTTGAATTATTGAGGATTAATACAGAAGGGTGTTGATGGTTTAGCTTATTGTTTAGACGTTGAAGAGTCGTTTTTAGCTTGATGAATAATTAATGGGCATGCTGATTGGATTAAAAAAAGTGTGGGTTTTCTTTTTTTCTCCAGTGTGTTGTTAAACGGTGTTATTGTTAATCAGCTTTTATTAATAAAATGACCTTATCGAATACGAACTGTATCCTCTACTTGAATTAGCCCTTCTGTGACAACTTTACAGGTAACACCGCCTCGCCACTGGGGTAGTAATGCTTGTTCAAGACCTGGGTGTGCAATTTCCATTTTGGCACAAGGGTCGGTTTCGCCAGTGATAATTAAGCTAACATCGTCGCCAATTGAAATCACTTTACCGACATCATCAGCGCTAAACTGATAGTCGTCGATTAAAATATTAGCTCGTCTTGTTAGCCAATCTAAATCAGCATTAATTTCCTGACAAGCTATTTGCCATTGCTCAACTGACATGACAGTAACTTGTCGTTTGCCTGGTCGACCGAATACATCATTTTCAACACCACGAAGCAAACTTACATTGGCACAAAAGACAGGGTTCATTTTGCCTTTTTTAGCTGTTTTATAAGCAATAGCTTTTAGTGCTGACATGATTAAAGTCCTTTTTTTATCATATATTTGTATGGAGTTTTCTGAGTATCGCTGGCAATGAGGGTGTGATCCATGAACTCACAGAAGCTAGGGATATCACGGGTGGTTGCAGGATCATCAGCAGTAATAAGTAAGGTTTCACCTTCAGCCATCTTACGCACAGTTTTACGGATCATCATTACAGGCTCTGGACAACGTAGACCTAGGGCGTCTAAATGATGTTCTGCTGTTGAAAAAATTTCGCTCATACTAACTCTTATATACGACTAGCTAACAATAATTGCGCTAATTTTACTCTGGTTAAAGTCTGTTGCAAGTGCTGAAACATAGCTTTATTAGTATTTCGTGAACTAACACAGGATGTTCCACGTGAAACATATATCAGGATGGGACACTTTTATAATAAAAAAGCCGCACCTATAGAAGAGTGCGGCTTTTAATCTTAAGCGTTATATTGAATCGTGATTAGCTATCAACACGCTCAAAAATTGTTGCGATGCCTTGGCCTAAACCAATACACATAGTCGCTAGACCATATTTTGCATCTTTAGCTTCCATTAAGTTAATCAGCGTTGTTGAGATACGCGTTCCTGAACAACCTAGTGGATGACCAAGAGCAATTGCGCCGCCATTTAAGTTAACTTTTTCGTCAACCACATCAGTAAGGCCTAAATCCTTAACGCATGGAAGAGACTGTGCTGCGAATGCTTCGTTTAATTCAATCACATCCATATCATCAACAGTTAAGCCTGCACGAGCTAATGCTTTCTTTGTTGCTGGCACTGGGCCATAACCCATGATTGCAGCATCACAGCCGGCTACAGCCATTGAACGAATACGAGCACGGATAGGTAAACCTAATGCTTTGGCTTTTTCTTCTTCCATAACTAACATTGCCGAAGCGCCATCAGATAATGCTGATGAAGTACCAGCTGTCACTGTACCGTTAGCTGGGTCAAATGCTGGGCGTAATCCAGAAAGTGATTCAAGTGACGTCTCTGGACGAATCACTTCATCATGAGTCACTTTAATTAACGCACCATTTGCGTCATGACCTTCAATAGGTACGATTTCGTTATCAAAACGACCTTCAACAGTAGCAGCATGAGCACGTTGATGAGAACGAACTGCAAATGCATCTTGTTGTTCACGAGTGATACCGTGCATCTTGCCAAGCATTTCAGCGGTTAAGCCCATCATGCCAGATGCTTTAGCAACATTGCTTGCAAGGCCTGGATGGAAATCGACACCGTGATTCATTGGTACATGGCCCATATGCTCAACACCACCAACGATAAAGGTATCGCCTTGGCCTGTCATAATGGCTCGCGTTGCTTGATGAAGTGCATCCATTGATGAACCACATAAACGGTTTACCGTAACAGCACCAGCTGTTTTTGGAATGCCAGCTAATAGCGCAGCATTACGGGCGATATTAAAACCTTGCTCTAGTGTTTGTTGTACACAACCCCAGATAACATCTTCGATATCATTTGGATCAAGCTTACTGTTGCGGCTTAATAATGATTTCATTAGTTCAGCAGAAAGGGTTTCTGCACGTACATTTCTAAATACTCCAGCCTTAGAGCGGCCCATCGGAGTACGAATGCAGTCTACGATTACAGCGTTTTTCATGATGATATTCCTTTACTGCTAATTAGGCTGGGTAGTATGTGCCGTTAGTGGCTGCAAGCTCGCGCATTGCATCAGTCACTTGATATAGACCACCTAAGTGGGCAAATTTGTCTGCCATCGCGACAAAGTTAGCCACACCCATAGTATCTAGGTAACGGAATACACCGCCTCTAAATGGTGGGAAGCCAATACCGTAAACTAGGCCCATATCGCCTTCAGCAGGAGAAGCAATAATGCCTTCTTCTAAACAACGAACTGTTTCGATAACCATTGGGATCATACAGCGTGCGATGATCTCATCTGCTTCAAACTCTTTTAGCTCACCGAACTCTTTAGCCAATAATTGGTAACTGGTTGGGTCTAAATCTTTCTTTGGCTTACCACGACGGTCAACAGAGTAAGCATAGAAACCTTTAGTGTTTTTCTGACCAAAGCGCTCGCTTTCAAACATAATGTCGATAGCATCTTTGCCATTTTTACCCATGCGGTCAGGGAAACCTTCAGCCATTACCGCTTGTGCATGATGACCTGTATCTAGACCAACAACATCAAGCAAATAAGCTGGGCCCATTGGCCAACCGAACTGCTTCTCCATCACTTTATCTACTTTAGCAAAGTCAGCACCGTCGGCTAATAAACCGCTGAAGCCTGCAAAGTATGGGAATAAAACTCGGTTAACAAAGAAACCTGGACAGTCGTTAACAACGATTGGTGTTTTGCCCATTTTGCTTGCGTATGCCACTACTGAAGCAATCGTTTCTTCAGAAGAGTTTTCACCGCGGATGACTTCAACCAAAGGCATTTTATGCACAGGGTTAAAGAAGTGCATGCCACAGAAACGCTCAGGTTTCTTCATGCTCTTAGCAAGTAGGTTAATGGAAATAGTAGATGTGTTTGACGCGATGATAGCATCATCAGCAACATAGCCTTCAACTTCAGCTAATACAGATGCTTTCACTTTTGGATGCTCAACGACTGCTTCAACAATAACGTCAGCATCTTTTACTGGTGCGTAATCTAAAGCTGGTGTGATGTTGTTTAATACTGCAGCCATTTTAGCTGGAGTAGAGCGACCACGTTTAACTTGTGCCGTTAGCAACTTAGCTGCTTCGCCTAAGCCTAAATCTAATGCAGGTTGTGCGATGTCTTTCATGACAATCGGTGTGCCTTTACTTGCGCTTTGGTAAGCAATACCACCGCCCATGATACCAGCGCCTAATACGGCTGCACTGTTCACTTTCTTAGCAAGTTTACCTGCTTTTTTCGCTTTACCTTTTACAAATTGGTCATTTAAGAAAATACCAATCAGTGAGGTTGCAACGTCGGTTTTAGCCAATTTGATGAAAGCTTTGTTTTCAACTTTAAGGGCTTCTGCACGGTCAAGTGTTGCTGCTTGTTCTATCACACTCACAGCCATCATTGGTGCTGGGTAGTGTTTGCCTGCAACTTTAAATACCATGCCTTTAGCTGTGGCGAATGACATCATTGCTTCAAGCTTTGGTAATGTTAATGCCTTAAGCTTGCGGTTACGACGAGATTGCCAATCTAGCTTTTCAGCTATGGCATCTTTAAGCATCTGCAGTGCCGCTGCTTCAAGGTTTTCTGGAGCCACTACAGCGTCAATTGCGCCAACTTTTAATGCCGCTTCTGGACGTTGGTCTTTACCTGTGGTTATCCACTCAAGTGCGTTATCTGCACCTATGATGCGAGGTAAACGAACTGTGCCACCAAAACCAGGAATTAAGCCTAATTTGGTTTCTGGTAAACCAATACGAGCATTGGTATCTGCGATACGTAAATCAGTTGCAAGAATGGCTTCACAACCACCACCAAGAGCAAACCCGTTAACAGCAGAGGCTGTTGGGAAAGGTAAGTCTTCAAGTTTATCAAATACCGCACTAGCTTGTTCAACCCAAGTTAATAGCGTTGCATCGTCAAGTTCGAACAAACCTAAGAATTCAGTAATATCTGCACCAACAATAAAGGTACTTTTACCTGATGTTACTAATAAACCTTGAATACTTGTGTTTTGTTTGATGCTCTCAAGAGCGGCATCTAATGAAGAGAGAGTTTCTTTATCGAATTTGTTCACTGAACCAGGTGCATCGAAACACAACTTGGCAATGTTATCCTCTAATAACTCTACTTGAATTGTAGGACTTTGGTAGATCATTGCTTGCTTCCTTTTTGCTAAAAGCGACTTCTACATCACAATTACTGTGTTGTTATTTAGCTTTGATATCTAGCTTTTTATCACAGCAGCGACGGCCATCATTTGACCAGTTGCCAAACAGTGTGCGACGAAATGAGATAAATTACAACACTCAATTTAAACGTCCGTTTAAATTTTTCTCTGCTAGAGGCATTTTTGTCCTTTGTGATACACTTCACAGGTTCTTAAACAAGAAAAATAACATCATAGGGATAGCAAAAATGGATCAGCTAGCTAATTTTTATCATGCTCACATTGCAGAATTAAATCGTCGTGTTGCCGAAATCGTCTCTCGAGAACAATTGGCTGGCTTAGTGATACATTCAGGCCAAGCTCATCGCCAGTTTTTAGACGACTTAAGCTATCCATTCAAAGTAAACCCGCAATTTAAGGCGTGGCTACCAGTGCTTGATAATCCAAACTGTTGGGTTGTCGCGAACGGTGTAGATAAGCCGCAATTAATTTTTTATCGTCCAGTGGATTTCTGGCATAAAGTCAGTGATGAGCCAAATGATTTTTGGGCTGAACATTTCGATATTAAATTATTAACCAAAGCTGACCGAGTTGCTGAGTTATTACCTTCTAATATTGCAGAGTGGGCATATATAGGTGAGCACCTTGATGTCGCTGAAGTATTAGGGATGAGTAAGCGTAATCCTGACTCTGTTTTGAATTACCTGCATTTTCATCGTGCTGATAAAACACAGTACGAATTAGAATGTCTTCGCCGCGCTAACCAAATCGCAGTAAAAGGGCATCTAGCTGCTAAGAATGCTTTTTATAATGGTGGCAGTGAGTTTGAAATCCAGCAGCAATACTTGTCAGCGATTGGTCAAACTGAAAACGAAGTACCGTATGGCAATATTGTTGCCCTTAATCAAAATGCTGCCATTTTGCATTACACAGCACTTGAGCATCAGATCCCATCACCGCGTCTATCATTTTTGATTGATGCAGGTGCTAACTATAATGGTTATGCATCAGATATTACCCGCACTTATTCATTTGAGAAGAATCGTTTTTATGAGTTGATTGTCGAAATGAACAAGTTGCAGTTAGCTATTGTCGACTTAATGAAGCCAGGCGTTAAATATACTGACCTTCATCTTACTACTCATGCCAAGCTCGCACAGTTGATGCTGGATTTTGATATCGCCAAAGGTGATGCTGAGGGATTAGTGGAACAAGGTATTACTAGCGTGTTCTTCCCTCATGGTTTAGGCCATATGCTGGGGTTACAGGTACACGATATGGGAGGTTTTGCACATGATGAACGTGGAACGCATATTCCAACTCCGGATGGACATCCATTCCTTCGTTGTACTCGTGAAATACAAGCCAACCAAGTGTTCACTATCGAGCCTGGTATATATATTATCGATTCATTATTAGGCGAATTAAAAGCCGATAAACGCCAATCGCAAGTAAATTGGGATATGGTTAATGAATTGCGTCCATATGGCGGTATTCGTATTGAAGATAATGTTATTGTTCATCAAGACCATAATGAGAATATGACACGAGAGCTAGGCCTGGTTGACTGAACAATACTTAATTCCCAATCAAACATTAACGATTGAGGAAGATATTAAACATAGCCGTTTCATTACAGTGCTGTTTCACTGCTGTAGTGAAATAGAGCTAAAGTGTGCACTTACTAACTTAAAGGTCGAATACCCAGGCGCAAATCATTATTGCTATGCTTTTGTGGCGTCCGATCCTCAAAATAGTATTGCTATTGGCAGTAGTGATGATGGTGAACCGGCTGGGAGTGCAGGACGTCCTATGTTGGCGACGCTTCAAGGCTCTGGTATTGGTGAAATAGGCGCGATTGTGGTGCGCTATTTTGGTGGCACTAAGTTGGGTGTTGGCGGTTTAGTTCGCGCTTATTCATCCGGGATTAAATCGGGGTTACCCGAATTAGCAACTGTCACCAAGTATATCCGTTATTCATCATCGCTCATTTGCAGTTATCCGCAGCTCAATAATGTGGAATATCTGATTAACCAATTTGATGGCGTTATTATCAATAAAGTTTTTACTGATGCGATAGAAGTTGAGTTTGAAATAGCGAAAACATTTCATGATGATTTTAATCGAGAATTAGCCACGCAAACACAAGGCCAGCTTAAAGCAAAGTTTAACGTTTGATAGGGCTAGAAAGTATGCCAAAATATAACGTTAAATAGCCGTTAACATAATGCTGAATGAATCCAATGCTATGCAAACTAGTACAATAATAATCAATGCAATATAAAACAATCATCAGAATTACCGGCTTGTTGATGGGATTATTTTCTATCACCATGTTACCGCCTTCATTAGTGGCTATTCTTTATAAAGATGGCGGCGGGACTGCTTTTATTCAGGCATTCTGTGTCAGTTTGTTTCTTGGTTTTTTATTGTGGTATCCCAACCGCCGCGAAAAAGGTGATTTACGCACCCGCGAAGGCTTTTTAATCGTCGTGTTATTTTGGACGGTACTGGGTTCTATCGGTGCTTTGCCTTTTATCTTTTCTACTGAACCCAACTTAAGCTGGACTGACAGCTTTTTTGAATCCTTCTCAGCTTTAACCACCACAGGTGCGACTGTTATTGTCGGCCTTGATGACTTACCCAAAGCCATTTTGTTTTACCGGCATTTACTGCAGTGGATGGGCGGTATGGGTATCATTGTACTTGCAGTAGCGATTTTGCCGTTATTAGGTATTGGTGGCATGCAGCTGTATAAAGCTGAAATTCCAGGGCCTGTGAAAGACAGTAAGATGAAACCGAGAATTGCCGAAACCGCTAAAGCGCTTTGGTATATTTACTTATTGCTCACAGTTGCTTGTGCGACGGCATTTTACTTTGCTGGTATGAGTGCTTTTGATGCTATTTGTCATTCATTTTCAACCATTGCTATAGGCGGTTTCTCGACCCATGACGCCAGTATTGGCTACTTCGATAGCCCACTAATTAATGTCATTTGTGCTGTATTTTTATTGATTGCCGCAGTGAACTTTAGTTTGCACTTTGCTGCGTTTAGTTGGCGTGGGATTAACTTTAAAGTCTATTTTCGTGATGCTGAATTTAAAGCACTCATTGGTATTCAATTAGTGTTAACTGCCATTTGTTTTGCGACCTTATATCGCTCAGGTATTTACGATAGTCCAGAACAAACATTAGATTATGCCTTTTTCCAAGTGGTATCGATTTCAACTACCGCTGGTTTTGGTACAGAAAGCTTCCATACCTGGCCATTGTTTCTCCCCATCTTACTTATCTTTTCAAGCTTTATTGGTGGCTGTGCTGGTTCAACCGGTGGCGGCATGAAAGTCATTCGATTTGTGCTGTTATTGCTGCAAGGCTCCCGCGAGATGAAGCGTCTTATTCACCCTAAAGCTATGTACTCTATTCGTATTGGCAAGTCAGCATTACCTGATCGGGTGATTGATGCGGTGTGGGGGTTCTTCTCGGCTTATGCGTTAGTGTTTGTCGTTTGTATGGTGTTGCTAATGGCGATGGAAATGGATGCCATTACCGCATTTAGTGCCACAGCAGCCAGCATTAATAACCTCGGCCCAGGTTTAGGTGATGTGGCCAGTAACTATGCCAGCGTGACTGATGGCGCTAAATGGGTGTTAGTACTCGCGATGCTATTTGGTCGTCTTGAAGTGTTTACCTTGTTAGTCTTGTTTACACCGACTTTCTGGAAAAACTAATTTATACCTTATGTTCACTGACAGAAAATGGCTATTTACAAGGAATTAAAATGTCGAACAACCTTATTATTTACTCAACTGTTGATGGCCAAACACTGGCAATATGTGAAAAAATCAAACAGCACTTAAGCGCTGAAAATGAACAAGTGACCATAGTGTCATTAGAACAAGCGAGCGAATTGGCACTTAGCAGTTTTGATAAGATTTTAATCGGCGCTAGCATTAGATATGGCAAGCATCGACCCGCATTATTTGAGTTTATTGCTCAGCACAGAGCTGTATTGGATGGTGTAAAAACAGCATTTTTTACCGTTAATGTCGTCGCTAGAAAACCTGAAAAAAATACACCAGAAACCAATCCATATATGCAAAAGTTTCTCACACTGTCTAGTTGGACACCTGCGTTACTAGGGGTATTTGCTGGCAAGATTGATTATCCGAAATATCGCACTGTGGATAGAGTGATGATCCGTTTTATTATGTGGATGACCAAAGGGCCTACAGATACCACGGGAACTTATGAGTTTACCAATTGGGATAAGGTTGAAGCATTCGCTAACGAGTTTAAGCGGCTGTAATTTTTCAGTGTTCGCTGTAATGACTCACTTAGGCTTTGATAGCATTTTAGTCGCTAAAGCCTAAGCTACAAGACGCTTATTTAGCGCAATATAAACGGTGCAGAATCGAAATAACCTCAGTCACTTCTTCATTTTTTAATGTGTAGTAAACATTTTGCGAACTTTTACGCGTATTGACTAAGTCCTGAGCTCGGATCACTGCAAGGTGTTGTGATAACGCTGATTGACTCAATGGTACCTTGTCATTCAACTCTGTCACGCTGTGCTCTTTGTCGAGTAATAAACACAAGATCATCAAACGGTATGGGTTCGCAATCGCTTTTAGCCACTTGGCTGCCATTTCCGCATTACCTAGCATCGAATCTACATCAATATTTTCAGACATCTATATACCTTACCTGAGTAAATACATTAAATTTATTACTTAAGTGGCATCATACTGCTGGCTAACACAGATCTCAATTTTATCGTTCAAATATATGAGTCATTTCTAATTTGTGATCAAAGAGGACGATTGCAATGGCTTTTTTTGCCACAATGATTACCTACTAACGCAACCATCGGTGTGAAAATGGCAAAAACATTAGTGATTTATTACTCAAGAGGCGGTCATACGGCGCAAATCAGTCGTGCGATAGCTGAGCAGATTGTACAGAGTGGTCATCAGTGCGATGTGGTCAATATTCTTGATAATAATCATGCTGACATTGATTGGGCTAGCTATGATGCTGTTGCATTGGGTGCTTGCGTTCTTTATGGCTCATACCATAAGTCTGTTTTTGAGTTTGTTACTCGCTACCAAGCAGAATTAAGCAGTAAGCCAAATAGCTTCTTTTGCGTTAACGTTGTTGCGCGCAAACCTGAAAAGCGAATTCCTGAGAATAATAAGTACCTGCAAAAATTTATCGAACTTTCACCTTGGACACCACAAGATGTGAAAATCATTCCAGGAAAAGTCAATTATCCTTCTTGGACTTGGTACGATAGTTTAGCTATTCGCTTAATTATGAAAATGACTGATGGACCTACCGATCCAACGACTGTGATTGATTACACCGATTGGGATGACGTGAAGGTTTATGCTAATCATGTGGTTAGCTTGATTAACTCGGAAGCGGTTAGCTAAGACTATATATTCGATCTGCAATATTAATGAAAGGTGGGGCGTTAATCGCACTGCCTTTTTTATTGCCATTATTATCTGAATTTGGGTCAATATTTATCGTTGAGACTAAAACTAGTATTTCCAAAACTTAGGTGCAAATAGCACTGCCACTGTAATTATTTCAAGTCGGCCTAATAACATCCCAAAGGCTAAAGCCCATTTGGCAATATCCGGTAAGCTAGAAAAGTTTCCTGCAGGGCCGATTACTGGCCCCAAGCCAGGCCCTACATTAGTCACAGCAGTGACTGCGCCAGTAATACTCGTCACTGCGTCTAAACCAGTTAGCACCAAGATGATTGTCAGTAAAAGAATCACCAGCAGGAACAACATAATGAACGCCATAATCGAGCGAATAATATCGTTATCAATGGTGCGATTGTTATAGCGTTTTTTAATGACGGCTTGTGGGTGAAATTGCTGTGTCAGTTGTTGGTACATGACCTTGATTGAGATCTGAAAACGAAAAATTTTTATTCCGCCAGAAGTTGAGCCTGAGCAACTGCCTACAAACATCAGAAACAAAAATGTCAGGCTCGCGAATGCTCCCCATGCTTGATAATCCGTTAGACCATATCCCGTTGTCGTTACCACTGAAACCACATTGAAACTAGAAAGCCTCAATGCATCGAGGTAATTCATATCGGACTTAAGCCATAACCAAGTCCCAAGGCTAATAGAGACAAACATAATAAACTTGATGAAGCCTTTCACCTGCTCATCATTCCACACTTTAAATGACCGCTGCTGAATAGCTTGGACAAACATTAATAAAGGTAAGCCACCAGCGGCCATAAACAATACGCCGACCCAGTGAGCTGCGGGTGTAAATGCCGACATTGAGCTGTCGGATGTTGAATATCCACCGGTTGAAAGGGTGGTCATGGCGTGATTAATGGCTTCAAACCAGTGCATTCCTGATATGTGATAAGCCAAAGCACAAATGATGGTAAGTAACACATAGACTTTGAATAGTTGTTTAGCCATATGTTGGGTACGAGGGGTCGTTTTATCTCCCCAGTCGGAAGATTCGGTGCGAAACAAGCGCATACCACCAACATTAAGAAAGGGTAAAATCGCCACCGCCATTACGATAAAGCCAATGCCACCAAGCCATTGTAATAATGAACGCCAAATTAAGATGCTGTGGTCCATGTCGTCGAGACCCGATAATACAGTAGAGCCAGTTGTGGTGATCCCAGACATGGTTTCAAAAAAGGCATCGGTATAATTAATACCGTGGTAAAGCGTAAAGGGCAGTGCAGCAAATAAACTGACAATTAACCAAGTTATTGTGGTTAAAAAAAACATGTCACGGATATTGAGTTTTACTTTCTTTGTGTGGCCAGCCTGAATACATAAAATGGCGACTAATCCGGAAAATAAACCGGACATCATAAAGTCGCCAATGGTTTCTTCGTGGTAAAAAAGTGCAAACCCCATTGGCACCAGCATAAAAGCGGTGAGAATAGACAAGAATATGCCAACAACAAACAGCAGCGGCTTTAAATTCAGCATGGGTTGTTAGAAGAAAAACGCACTCGGTTGGAATAGCTTTTCTACATCCCCAATGAACTTCTTGTTCACTAAGAATAGAATCACATGATCTCCTTCTTCAATAATGGTTTTATCGTGTCCCATGATCACTTCATCATTTCGCACGATGGCACCAATAGTCGTTCCTGGTGGCAGTTTAATATCGCTAATTTGCTTACCCACTACCTTAGAGGTGGATGAGTTACCATGGGCAATGGCTTCAATTGCTTCGGCTGCACCACGTCGTAATGAATAAACATTACAGATATCGCCTTGGCGAATGTGGGTTAATAATGCCGAGATGGTGGTTTGTTGTGGAGAGATAGCAATATCAATATTCGCTTCTTGAACTATATCGACATAGGCTTCACGCTGAATAAGCACCATGACTTTTTTAGCACCCATGCGCTTTGCCAGCAGTGCAGACATGATATTGGCTTCATCATCATTGGTAACTGCAATAAATACGTCAGTTTGATCTATGTGCTCTTCAAGTAATAATTCTTGGTCTGAAGCGTCACCATTAAATACGGTGCAATTTTCTAGCTTTTCAGACAAGCTTTCTGCGCGCTCTAAGCTGTGTTCAATCAGTTTGACGGAATGATTTTTTTGCAGACGCTTAGCCAAACCAAAGCCAATATTACCCCCGCCGGCAATCATGATATTACGGTATGAGTTATCCAGTTTTTGCATTTCACTCATTACCGCGCGAACGTGACGCGTGTCAGCAACGAAGAAGACTTCATCGTCGGCTTCGATGATGGTCGTGCCTCTCGGCATAATGGCTTTGCCTTTTCGGAAAATAGCCGCCACTCGAGTATCAATATTTGGCATATGCTCGCGTAAAGCAGCGAGGGCATTCCCGACTAAAGGGCCCCCATAATAGGCTTTTACAGCGACTAGGCTGAGTTTACCTCTAGCGAATTGCAGTACTTGTAATGCGCCAGGGTATTGCACTAATCGTTCAATGTAAGATGTTACTAGTTGCTCTGGTGCAATCAATTCATCAATAACAAAACCACCACGAGTTTTGCCATCGCTGCTTTTCACTTCGGTATTGATGAAGAGTTTTTCTTGCAGATCTAAATAGGCTTCAGAGCGAATACGCGCAATTTTAGTTGGAGTACCAAATAAACTATAGGCAATATGACAAGCAGCCATATTACATTCGTCACTATTGGTAACAGCAATGAGCATGTCAGCATCTTCAGCGCCGGCTTTTTTTAAGGTACTAGGATGTGCGCCGTGGCCAATAACCGTTTGCAAGTCGAACTTATCTTGTAAATATTTAACTCGCGTTCGGTCATTATCAACCAGAGTGATATCGTTGTTCTCGCCTACAAGATTTTCAGCGAGAGTACCGCCCACTTGTCCTGCGCCTAAAATAATAATCTTCATTACTGTGCTGGTATCCCTGCTATAACACGCTTAGGCCGCTTTTATTAAACGGGCGTAATAAAAGCCATCCATATTGTTTTGACCAGGTAGGATTTGCCATCCAATATCATCAGCAGACGATTGCTGCGCAATCGGTGCTAGTGTCGCATCTGGAGTACGTTGTAAAAACTGTTCAATTTGCTGACTGTTTTCTTGTGGCAAAATAGAGCAGGTGGCATATAACATCGTGCCGCCAGGCTTGAGCCACTTCCAGCAATGATCAATGATTTGTTGCTGCAGTAGAGCTAGCTCTTCAATATCGCTGTTTTTGCGTAACCATTTAATATCGGGGTGGCGACGGATAACACCTGTTGCCGAGCAAGGTGCATCTAATAAGATACGGTCAAACTTATCACCTTGCCACCAACTATCAATATCTGCTGCATCACCATGAATAACTTGCGCTTTTAAATTTAATCTGTCCAGATTTTGTTGCACACGCTCTAAACGTTTTGCATCAAAATCCACAGCAACCATAGAGATACTCGGTTCACATTCAATGGTGTGACAAGTTTTACCGCCGGGAGCGGCGCAAGCATCCAGAACTAGCTCATCTGCTTGAGGCGTTAATAACGTCGCGGCCCATTGTGCGGCGCCATCTTGTACAGATGCAGAACCTTCTGCAAAACCAGGTAATTGCATCACATCTTTTGGTGACGACAACAGAATGGCATCATCACTGTCACCAGCACTGGCTTCAATTTCTTGTTCAGCAAGAAGGGTTAAATATTCGTCGCGAGTTTGAGATAGTTGATTGTTGCGAAGCCACATAGGAGGGCGTTGATGACTTTGCTCAATAATATCTGCCCAACTTTCTGGGTAGGCACTTTTCAAGCGTTTAATAAACCACGCAGGTGTATTGTATTTTAAGGTATCGTTGTCAGTGTTTAATGGCGCTTCTTTACGCTGAATATTACGTAAAACACCATTAACGACTTTCACTAAGCCATCAAACTTCATTTGACGACAGGCTTCTGCCGTTTCTGAAATCGCAGCATGGGCAGGAATACGGGTAAAATATAATTGATAGCAACCAACTAAAAGTAGCTGATGCAGTATTCTTTGCTTGGCTTTAAAAGGTTTACTGAGGCAATCACTGACACACTTATCTAATTGCGGTAATTGACGCATAACGCCATAACAAAGCTCTGCTAATAAAGCTTTGTCTTTTCCATTCGTTAAGTGTTGCTGTTGATCTGGCAGGGCAACGGATAACGAAACACCTTTTTCTAAGACATTAAAAATGGCTTTTGCTGCAAGGGCTCTAACATTCATTAAGCTTGTGCCTCTTTTGATTCATCCGCGCTAATAAAACATGTGCCTTCAACAAACCACTCAGCGCGAGAATTTAAAATATCAGCCACAGGCATTTGTTTCTTCCCAGGAACTTGCATAACTTGCAATTGTAGAGCGCCATTGCCTGTTGCTACAGTGATACCATGCTTATTGCTTTCAATGATCGTACCTGGTGCAGCACTCGTTTGCTCGGCTGAGTAACTGGCTTGCCATACCTTGATGGTATTACCTTGCAGTGGAAAGTGACTGGCTGGCCAAGGATTAAAAGCACGAACTTCTTGCCAGAGCTGTTTAGCATCTTTACGCCAATCTATTTGCGCTTCTTCTTTAGAGAGTTTTTCGGCGTAATTAGCAAGAGCTTCGTCTTGCTTCTCTGGTGTGATTGAACCATCACTAATACCGACTAACGCTTCGATAAGCGCTGCTGGACCTTGCTCAGCGAGTTTGCTGTAAAGACTGGCAGAAGTATCTGTATCTTCAATTTTTAATGATGTCTTTAATAGCATGTCACCAGTATCTAAACCGATATCCATTTGCATGATAGTCACACCAGTTTCATTATCGCCAGCCCATAACGCTCGTTGAATAGGCGCAGCGCCGCGCCATCGAGGTAAAATAGAGCCATGGACATTAATACAACCTAAGCGTGGGGTATCTAATACTATCTTTGGCAAGATCAACCCGTAAGCCACAACCACCATAATATCGGCATTTAAAGCGGCAAGCTCAGCTTGAGCTTCTTCTTTACGCAGAGATGCTGGTTGGTAAACGGGAATATCATTGGCAACAGCTAACTGTTTCACCGGACTTGCTTGTAACTTCTTCCCTCGACCTGCAGGTCTATCTGGTTGTGAGTAAACAGCAACCACATTATGTTCTGATTCGATCAGGGCTTGCAGATGTAAAGCTGCAAAGTCAGGTGTACCAGCAAAGATAATATTTAACGGTTTCAAATGGAGTCCTATGCTTCTTTAGCTTCTAAACGTGCTTCTTTCTCAAGCTTTTTCTTAATGCGGTCACGCTTCATTTTTGATAAATAATCAACGAAAAGCTTACCTTGTAAGTGATCCATTTCATGCTGAATACAAATGGCGAACAAGTCATCTGCTTCAACAGTGAACTCTTCACCATGACGATCCAAGGCTTTGAAAGTGACAAACTCAGAACGGTCAACCTTAGCGTATACACCTGGTACCGATAAGCAGCCTTCTTCATTTGTGAAGTCACCACTCTTGGCAATGATTTCTGGGTTGATAAAAATTGTTGGACGTTCAACATCATCTTGCAGGTCCATCACAATTAATTGTTGATGAAAATCTACTTGAGTTGCTGCTAAACCAATGCCTTTTTCTTCGTACATTGTTTCTAACATGTTATCAATTTGGGTTTGTAGTCCTTCACCAAAATCGGTTACTGGCTTGGCTACAGTACGTAATCTTTCATCTGGAAAGCGTAAAACTTTTAATAATGGCATATATAAACTCTTAACAAGTCTGTCAAATTTCAGCCAGTTAGCTATACTGGCTTAGATAATGGGTTAATTTTAATCCTTACTGACCATCAATAACAGCAAAAGCTCTAATAAAGAGCTAAACACATGGAATGAACCATGAAACGGATATTTTTACTCGCGTTTTTGACACTAAGTACACTGTTAGTTAATGCAGATACTTTAACATTAAAATCAGGTCACCCTGATTCTTATATCGTTAAGAAAGGCGATACCCTCTGGGATATCTCTGCTTTTTTCTTAGACGATCCTTGGCATTGGCCTAAATTATGGGGCGCAAATCCACAGATTGCTAACCCGCATCTCATTTATCCAGGTGATAGATTAACGCTTGTTTTTATCGATGGCGAACCACGCTTGGTATTAAAGCAGCATATCAAAAAAGGACCTGAAGGGCGTATTAGTGATAAAGGTGGTCCAATTCCAGCGATTGATCTTGCTTTGATTCAACCTTATTTAGTCCAAAACCGTATTGTTGACCCAGAGTGGGTTGAAGGTTTGCCGATGATTTTAGATGGTGAAAGGAATTCTCGTCACCATGTGGTCAATGATGTGGTTTATATTAATGCCAATTTGCCAGTCGGAGAAAAGCTCGCTATTTATCAAGAAGGTCGTGAGTTCTTAGATAAAGAAACCAATGATAGCTTAGGGCAAGAAATTATTTTAACGGCAAGTGGTCGTGTGACTCAGTCAGGTGAAATATCTAAAGTTCAATTATTGAGCAGTTTTCGTGAGTCAAAGGCAGGCTTTAGAGTCGCACCCGTTGAAGATGAAGCGTTGATGTCAGCTTACTTTATTCCTAAAGCTGCACCGGAAACGGTTCCCGCTAATGTGATAGCGATTGAAAAAGACATTCGCGAAGTCGGTAAACTGGATATTGTTTATTTAGATAAAGGTGAACAGGACAATATTGAAACGGGACATGTATTTGCGATATATCGTAACGGTGAGCAGATTGTCATTAACGGCGACGGCTTACCTGTATCAACACTTGAACGAAGTGCTTATGACCGTATGAAAGCGAAAGTGTCAGATGATGATGTATTCATGATGCCTGATACTTATCATGGAAAATTAATGGTCTTTAAAGTTTTTGAAAAGACCAGCATGGCTATCATTGTTGCTAATGAGCGTCCTGTGCGTGTTGATGATAAATTAATTACCCCTAAAAGCACTGACTTAAGAGGCGAGTAAATATCTGAAAAACTGGTCGATTGGCTAGTTGTTTGTGCAGTATCCGGGCTAGGACCCGCCCGGATTCAACAATTATTAACTCAAATGGATGTTGAGGAATTACGACAGCGTTTAGAGTTTGAAAAGCAGTCTTTGCCGTTATCGGCAAAGCTGTTATCTCAATGTCAGATAGATTTTGACAAAGTTGATACAGCGCTTGAGTGGCAACAGCAGTCCTCACAACACCACATACTTTGCTTTTCTGATCCCGAATATCCAGCTTTACTAAAACAAATATCCGATCCGCCTTCAATATTGTTCGTAAAAGGCCAACTAGAAAGTTTGTTACTGCCATCCATTGGTATGGTGGGCAGTCGAAATGCATCTGTCGGTGGTTTGAGCACGGCTAATACCTTAGCGGCTGAACTAGTACAATTAGGTTTCTCGATTACCAGTGGTATGGCGACAGGGATTGATGGCGCTGCGCATAAAGCGACATTAGGCAATAATGGAGTGACGATTGCAGTGTTAGGTACTGGAGTCGATTGTATCTATCCCAAAAGACACAGTAATTTATATCAGCAGATTCAACAGTCGGGCTGTGTTGTGAGTGAATACTGGCCTCAAATAGGTCCATTTGCAGGCAACTTTCCGAAGCGCAATCGAATAATAAGCGGTTTATCTCTCGGCAGTATTGTGGTCGAAGCAACACGTAAAAGTGGATCATTAATCACTGCAAGATTAGCCATGGAGCAAAACCGCGAAGTGTTTGCTGTGCCTGGTTCAGTTGCTGGTGGCTATCATCAAGGGTGTCATGATTTGTTAAAGAATGGGGCGAAATTAGTGGAATGTGCAGCCGATGTTGTTGAAGAATTGTCCACAATGACAAGCTTTCACCTTGAAGATGTCGCTAATCGTCACCATATAGAAGATAATACAACAAATTTGCCATTTTCTGCGCTGTTAGCTAGTGTAGGTTATGAGACTACCAGTATTGATATGGTGGTCGAGCATAGCGGGAAGTCGATAGATCTGGTGTTAGTAGAAATGCTTGAACTTGAATTACAGGGCTGGGTTGCGCAAGTGCCTGGTGGTTACGTCAGACTAGAGAGGAGATAACCATATGTTTGATATCCTCATGTATCTTTTTGAGAACTATGTTCATAGTGAAGTTGAGCTATTAGTTGACGAAGATGAGCTTACCAAAGAGTTAACCCGTGCGGGCTTTCACCAAGCTGACATTTTAAAAGCCTTATCGTGGCTAGAACGTTTAGCAGATTTACAAGAAAGTGATAAACCTTACTTGTGTAATCATGCGCAGCAATCATTTCGAATTTATACCAAAGACGAGATGGCGAAATTGGATGTTGAAAGCCGAGGTTTTATTTTATTCCTCGAGCAAATCCAAGTGCTGACAGTGGAAACTCGTGAAATGGTCATTGACCGCGTCATGGCGTTAGATGAAACCTCCCTAATCTTGGAAGATTTAAAATGGGTGGTGTTGATGGTGCTGTTTAATGTGCCAGGCAACGAATCAGCTTATGAACAAATGGAAGATCTTATTTTTGAGCAGCCTGATGGCCGTTTACATTCATAAGATTGGTTGTTTGTGATGAAGTGATTAAAAAGGAGGCTAGGCCTCCTTTTTTGATCTTCTTGTTTGCTACTATATTTTTATACCAATTATATCCTTTACTACCCATGAAGGCTGAAACCAGTTTTCACCTTAAATGTGAATCGAGAGCCAGATGTCTAAAATAGATGAGCAGTTATTTACCGTGCACGAACACGCTTTAGAAAAAGAGTTTGAGCTCTGCCCTAAGTGTGGCTGCGAGTTGTCGGTTAAAAACAGTAAGCATGGTGGCTTCATTGGTTGTAATAATTATCCCACTTGTGACTTTACCAGGCCCTTAGTGCAGCATGAGTCAATAGAGACTCAAGTAATAGAAGGCTCAGAATGTCCCGATTGTGGTAATGAGTTAGCGGTTAAGTCTGGACGTTTTGGTATTTTTATTGGTTGCACAAATTACCCTGAGTGTACCCATATTGAAAAGCACGATCATGATGCAGAAGCTGAAATAATACCCTGCCCACATTGTAAAAAAGGTCATTTAGAGTCTCGCACGAGTCGTTACGGCAAAACCTTCTTTGCTTGTAATTGTTACCCTAAGTGCAAATACTTAGTGAATTACCCACCTCATAACGAAACATGCCCTGAATGTGATTTTGGTATTCTTGTTGAGCGTAAAGGCGCGGCGGGGAGTCGCTTAGAGTGTCCTCAAAAATCCTGTAAATATAAACGTCCGCTTTAAGCTTATGACTAAATAGCTGGTATATCAGTATTTGTTCATATCCGTATAGTCTGTATAATTTGCCATTAATTTAAGAAGGTTAAAGGGAAAATCATGCAGCTGTTGCAACCATCTGAAGTCGGCAAGGTGTTTGTTGAAGGGGGCGTTATTGCTTACCCTACAGAGGCGGTTTATGGCCTCGGGTGTGATCCTGATAATCTTTCTGCTATCCAAAAGTTGCTGGATATAAAACAACGACCTTGGCAAAAGGGCTTGATCCTTGTGGCCAGTGATTACCAGCAACTCAAGCCTTACATCGATGAAGCTCAACTAACAGAGGCTCAACTGGCTTTTGCATTCAGCAAATGGCCGGGTCCTTATACGTTTGTTATGCCAATTAAAGCGGGTGTTAGTAAGTTGCTTTGTGGTGAGTTTGATTCAATTGCGGTACGCATCTCTGCCCATCCTGTGGTGAGAGCCCTTTGCGATAGCGTGAATAAACCTTTTGTTTCAAGTAGTGCTAACTTAGCAGGTCAAAATCCTGCCATGTCAGCAAGTGAAATTGAACAGACTTTTTCTGCTGACGTTAATGCCCTCGTACTCGGTGAGTTAGGAGCTCAACGTCAGCCTTCAACAATTATCGACGCCCGCAGCGGTAAAGTGCTGCGCAATGGACAATAAGGATTTTGATATGGCAATACCTGATGCCTCAGTAGTTAAGCAATATTTGTTAGCGCTTCAAGCAAGCATTTGTGAAGGTTTAGAAACGCTTGATGAAAAAGCTAAGTTTCAAGCTGAGTCGTGGGAACGTGCTGAAGGCGGTGGTGGCACTAGTAGGGTATTAACCAACGGGCAAGTATTTGAGCAAGCTGGGGTGAACTTTTCCCATGTAATGGGAGCAGCAATGCCAGCATCTGCTACAGCGCACCGTCCTGAACTTGCAGGTAGAAGTTTTGAAGCCATGGGCGTGTCATTAGTGATCCACCCTAAAAACCCATTCATTCCGACCACTCACGCCAATGTACGCTTTTTTATTGCTCGTAAAGAGGGCGCTGATCCTGTGTGGTGGTTTGGTGGTGGCTTTGATTTAACCCCTTATTATCCTTTTGAAGAAGACGTTGTCTCATGGCATCAAACTGCGGCTGACATTTGTGCGCCATTTGGCGAAGAAGTCTATCCAAAATATAAAAAGTGGTGTGATGAATACTTCTTTTTACCACACCGTAATGAAACTCGCGGCGTCGGTGGTTTATTCTTCGATGACCTTAATGAGCACGGATTTGAGAAAAGCTTTGAATTTATGCAAGCGGTAGGTAGCGGTTTCTTAACCGCATATTCGCCAATTGTAGAGCGTAACAAAGACCTTGAATACAACGATGATGAACGTCAGTTCCAGTTATACCGTCGTGGACGTTATGTTGAGTTCAACTTGGTTTATGACCGAGGCACTTTGTTCGGTCTACAAACAGGAGGGCGCACCGAATCTATTTTGATGTCGATGCCGCCTTTGGTACGCTGGGAATATGGTTTTACGCCCGAAGAAGATTCTCAAGAGGCAGAGTTATACGATCGCTACCTGAAACCACAAGATTGGTTACAGTTAGATAACGAGTCTTTGTAGGGGCTAAAACAATAGCTGTACTAAGTAAATGATGTCTATGCCATCATCTTTGTACGCTGGGAATATGGTTTTACGCCCAAAGAAGATTCTCAAGAGGCAGAGTTATACGATCGCTACCTGAAACCACAAGATTGGTTACAGTTAGATAACGAGTCTCTGTAGGGGCTAAGATGATAGCTGTACTAAGTAAATGATGTCTATGCCATCATCATTTGTACGCTGGGAATATGGTTTTACGCCCGAAGAAGACTCTCAAGAGGCAGAGTTATACGAGCGCTACCTGAAACCACAAGATTGGTTAAACCTCGAGAGTTAATCTTTATTTCGCATATTATTGGCAAGCGTTGAAATGGCCTGAAATATCACTTGTTGATGTTCAGGCTTTTTTATTGTCTGGATAATAGCTTGTTCCATGCAGATGAGCCATTGATCGACCATCGCTTGGTCAATCGCAAAATGCATGTGTCTAGCACGTAATGCTGGATGGCCATACTTTTGCTGATATAACTGTGGTCCGCCTAACCAGCCACTTAAAAATTCAAATAACTTTTGCTCAGAGTCCGCAATAGGCGCTCGATGAATAGCAAGTAGCGATTCTGTGTCGGTACGATGCTGCATTTGCTGATAAAACTGCTTTGCTAGTAATCGAATCGTTTCCTCACCACCTATTAAATCATATGCGTTGGATTGTGTAGTATCACGATCATCACTTGATATGCTGCTTTGTTGTCTAGAACTAAATAGTTTTTTTAACCAATTCATGATGATTACGCTAAGTAAGGCTAATTTGATGATGAATTATAACGACATTTTATCTAAGTATGTAATAAGGAAAGCTCATCACTGTCGTATTTCTTAATTGTTAATGTTTTGCTACAAATCATTTCAGAGTGTTACTTTATTTACGTTAACAACTTAGTTAAATTAGGCACAACAATAATAAAAGGGAGTACAAAGCAATGGCCAAATTTGCGCCGTCATTAGTAGTAATTGCTGTATCAACGGCACTGTTAGGGTGTAATCAAACTCAACAGCAAGATCCTCAAGTGACAATTAATAAAAATCCCTATCCTAGTACTTATCAAGTATTACCTCGTACAACGACCTTACTCACCAATGCAACAGTATTAACAGGCACTGGCGAAAAAATAGAGCAAGCGGATGTGTTGATGGTCGATGGCAAAATTAAAGCCGTTGGTGCTCAACTTTCTGCAGAGTTAGTCAAAGGTGCCACAGTTGTTGATGCAACAGATAAGTGGATCACTCCTGGTATTATCGATGTGCATTCTCACCTTGGTGTTTACCCGAGCCCTAGCGCCGATGCGCATAGTGACGGCAATGAAGTGACCAACCCTAATACCGCAGAGGTCTGGGCCGAGCACAGTGTCTGGCCGCAAGATCCAGCTTTTAACCGAGCAAGGGAAGGTGGCGTGACTACGTTACAAATTCTCCCTGGTTCTGCAAATTTAATTGGTGGACGTGGCGTTACCTTGAAAAATGCACCATCAACAACAATGCAGGGTATGAAATTTCCCGATGCGCCTTATGGCTTAAAAATGGCTTGTGGCGAAAACCCTAAAGGGGCTTATGGAAGAGGACAAAAAGTTGCACCAATGACGCGTATGGGCAATATGGCTGGTTATCGCCAAGCCTTTATAGAAGCGACAGAGTATAAGCGTGCATGGGATAAGTATGATGCGGATTATGCTGCTGGATTAAATCCAGAAGTCCCTCAACGTGATTTAACCAATGACACTTTAAAAGGGGTGTTAGAAGGCGAAATACTGATCCATAACCATTGTTACAAAGCTGAAGAAATGGCAATGATGGTGGATTTAGGTAAAGAATTTAATTACCACTCAGGCACGTTCCACCATGCCATTGAAGGTTACAAGATTGCTGAGCTATTGGCTGAAAATGGTAACTGCGCAGCGATGTGGCCAGATTGGTGGGGTTTTAAAATGGAAGCGAATGACATGGTGATTGAAAATGTCGCAATGGTCGATGCCGTGAAGAATTCCTGTGCCGTAGTTCATTCTGACTCTAGCACCACTATTCAACGTTTAAACCAAGAAACAGCTAAGATCATGCATAGTGCTAATCAGCACGGTTTTGAGCTAACCGAAGAACATGTCATCAGCTGGATCACTTCGAATGCAGCCAAGTCTTTAGGTATTGCAGATAAAACCGGTTCACTTGAAGCGGGTAAAAATGCCGATGTTGTCATTTGGAACAGTAATCCATTCAGTGTTTACGCTAAGGCTGAACAAGTATTCATTGATGGCGCCAAAGTGTTTGATCGCCAAGATGATAAGTACCAAGCGAAAAGTGATTTTATGTTAGGTCAAAAATAAGGAGCAAGACATTGAAAAAATTTAAAAAATCATTAGTTGCCATCTCAATGCTTGCGGGCTTAGTACCGTCACTATCACAAGCTGAAACGATTGCAGTTACTAACGCGAAGATCTATACCTCAACAGACAAAGGCGTGCTGACCAACGCATCTGTTATCGTCGAAGACGGTAAGATCGTTGCCGTAAATCCAGAGTTGGTCAATGCAGATATTATCATTGACGCCAAAGGTGGAGTCTTAACTCCTGGCTTTATTGGCGCAATGAATTCATTGGGGTTAGTTGAAGTGGGTCAAGAAAAAATGACGCGTGATACTAACGACAAAGCAGCGGATATGACTTTTGATCCTAGCCTTGCATTTAACCCTAAAAGTACAGCAATTCCTTTTGCTAGAAAAGGCGGCTTAACCCGCAGTATTGTTGCACCTGGTGGCGGCGAGACAATTTTTTCAGGTCAAACCATTGAGGTTGAATTAACTGGAGATTGGGATAGCATTGTTGCCACAGAGCAAGCCTTGTTCGTGGCTTTAGGTGCGAAACACGATGGTTCCCGAATTATCGGTATGCAGAATCTAATTAATAAATTAGATGAACGTCAAAAAGCATTAACTAAGGCGGCAACGAAGAAAGCTGATAAAGAGGCCGATAAGGCTCCAACTAAAGAAGAATTGATTTTGAATGCCGTTCTGAGTGGTGAGAAGCCTTTAATCGCTTATGCAGATCGTGCCAGCGATATTTTGCAACTCATTAAACTTAAGCAACGCTTTAAGCTTGATTTAGTGTTGTTGGAAGCTGCCGACGCTGTGGTGGTTGCAGATCAACTCGCTCAAGCAGGTATCCCTGTGGTGATGGATGCCATGCGTAATTTACCTGAAAGTTTTGACTCTTTGAATAATTCACTGGATAACGCAGGGAAATTAAGTAAAGCTGGCGTCCAAGTCGTGTTAGCTGTACCAGGTGATGCCCATGGCGTATATGGTTTGCGCTATAGTGCCGGCAATGCCGTTGCCAATGGGATGAAGTATGACGATGCAATGGCGTCGATTACGTCAAACGTAGCAGATACTTTTCACCTTGATGCTGGACGCATAGCCGTTGGCAAGCCCGCTGATATGGTGTTGTGGAGTGGCGATCCGTTTGAATACAGTAGTCACATTCAAAAGATGTGGATTAACGGTGAAGAGCAAAGCACTGAAAGTCGCCATGATGAGCTGCGTGACCGCTATATGACACAATCCAGTATGCCTAAGGCTTACACTAAGTAACTTTTAATATTAGTAATTTGCAATATTAGTAACTTAATATCAATGCAATAAACGAAGAGAGAATATTGATGACCGATAAGTATGCAGTATTTGGCAACCCAATCGCACAGAGTAAGTCGCCATATATCCATACTGAGTTTGCTAAACAAACTCAGCAAGTAATCACTTACCAAGCGATACTTGCACCGGTAGATCAATTCTCTCAATCGTTAATGGCATTTTTCACTGCTGGTGGTAAAGGGGCGAATGTCACCGCTCCTTTTAAAGAGCAAGCTTATGCGGCGTGTGATGAATTAAGTGAATTAGCAAAACTTGCAGGTGCCGTTAACACTCTTATCTATTTACCAGATGGACGAATACGCGGTGATAATACTGACGGCGTGGGTCTTGTCGCTGATATTAAGCAGCACTTTGGTTGTATATCGAATAAGCGTTTATTGTTAGTTGGGGCTGGTGGCGCAGCAAGAGGCTGTATTAAGCCATTACTAGAAGCTGGGGCCAAAGTAACAATATGCAATCGTACGTTTAGCAAAGCGCAAAACCTTGCTGAGATTTTTAATGAGTTTGGTGAAGTGCAAGCTAGACCCATTGATGGGTTAGATGCACCATTCGATATGATAATTAATTCAACATCGGCAGGATTAGCAGGAGAGCTTATTAGTCTCCCACAGAGTATTATCAGCCCTAAAACTCAATGTTATGACATGTCATACGGCGCAGAAATGACATTATTTAATCAATGGGCATTATCAAAAGGCGCTGTTGAAGTCGCCGATGGCTTAGGCATGTTAGTTGGGCAAGCAGCGCAAAGCTTTAATATTTGGCGGGGCGTTATGCCAACGACTCAAGCTGTACACGACACCTTGAGAGCACAATTGGTATAAGGGCGTTCGCATGAACCAAAGTATTATTTTTACCGATATTGTCGAATGGGATGAAGCATTAAAACAAGTTTACTTAATTGTACAAGTTCAAGGAGTGAATGTTAGCTGCTTCATTAAACCTGCGATTATAGAGAAGTTGACATCAACAACTATCAAAAATGGAACAGAAGCAATAGTTGCCTTTGAGCAAGTCAGATTTGATATAGAGGATTTAGCAGAGGCACTCATCGAATCAGAGTCGTTCGATGAGCACGGACACATATATATCGAATAGTCTCGGCTTATATGTGCCAAATTTATAAAGATGGGTTTAGCTAGACTGTTGAAGGTCCACTAAATACTCATTCTTTAAACGCACATAGTTATCTGCAGATTGAGGTAAAAAAGCGATTTCTTTATCAGTTAAAGGTCTCACTTGTTTACAAGGACTCCCCATATAGAGAAACCCGCTTTGTAATACCTTACCAGGAGGGACAAGTGAGCCTGCACCAAGTATCACATCGTCCTCTAAGATAGCCCCGTCTAAAATGATCGCGCCCATGCCGACTAAAACACGATTACCAACAGTACAACCATGAAGCATAGCTTTGTGACCAATAGTGACATCATCACCAATCAATAAAGGGTTACCTTCTGGGTTAGAAGGTGATTTACGAGTAACGTGAAGAATAGACCCATCTTGTACATTACTACGTTTACCGATACGGATTATATTAACATCAGCTCTCGCTGCAACCATTGGCCAAATACTGGCATCATGATCTAAAGCAATATCACCTACTATTACAGCAGCACTATCTACATAGACATTATCAGCTAATTGAGGATGGATCCCCTGATAAGAACGAATTGAGCTAAACATATAAAATCCCTGATTTGTTTAATTAGCCTCAGTATAAAGCCTAAAAGTGCTCTTTTGTTGTTAAAAAAGCATAAAAAATAGCTGATTAGTTTAAATTCTCAGCAAGCAAACGCGGAAAGTGAATTTTCTTTAAAAAAGCCCTTGCGGTGTTTCAGAATCTGCCTATAATGCGCATCCACTGACACGGCAACAGGCCAATAGGCTCAACGTATCAGAGTTAATTAAGACGGTTTCAAACCTCATAATTAACAGGCAGAAAAGAGTTTTTAAATTAGTTTAAAAAACGCTTGACGCCAACAGCGGGAAGTGTAGAATACGCCTCCTCAAGCCAATGACCTAGCGTCTAACGGCGATATCTGAAAAATTGATATCACGCTCTTTAACAATCAAACAAGTAAATCTGTGTGGACACTCACAGGTGTTGAGTTAA
>NZ_MCUF01000058.1:95851-129728 GCF_002873615.1 Shewanella sp. 10N.286.51.B7 | reverse complement strand
TTGGGTTGCCATTTTTTTGCCTCAAGGTTTTCGATTAAAAATCTAAAAAAACCAATAAAGTACATATAATCAGTAATGATACTTATGTGTTTTTAAACATCGCATCTAACTGCACTTGCAATGAAGGGTGGTAACCCTCTCTCGCTTGCTGATATATCTCTATGGCTTGGGTTTGATAACCTGCAATGAGCATTTCGCTATAAAGCGGCTTTACAAATTTAGCTCGGCCAATATGGGCTAAAAACAACCCAACTTTGGGCATTACAATTTCATAGTGGTTTCTGATAGCGACTCTAAACCAATCACAAGCAAGTTCTGCATTTTGACTATCTGTAAAACTAAATGTCATATCCAGATCTTTTAATTGCACTTGAGTTAACTGAAAAGGTAACTGAGTGATAAAAAATTGCCAATGATGCACTCGCCAAGCTTCAACTTGCAATTTGGCTGCATTGACCCCTTCAGTGAACTGCTTTAACGCTAACTTCACCTTATCCAAACTGGTAGATGTAGGCGCTATAAACCATTCAGGTAAACCCTCACCATAAACCCAGGTCATCAATTCCGATTCGGAAATCACATCCACATGATCCACCAGCAAGGTTTGTTTGGCATAGTCGATAAAGGTTTCTGTGGTAATGGCTTCGAATTTAAAATGCTGAACATACTGATAAAGAAATTTATCAAAAGCCTCTCGTCCTAATCGTGCCTCTAACTCATGTACAAACATCGACGCTTTATCGTAGGTGAAACGATTGAAAGCATCGTTGGCATCCTGATGTTGAACATTGGCAGGTAGTGTTTGTGACACCATTGGTAATGACTGCATTTCTTCTTGTAAGCGGCCATACTCAATAACCCACTCCAAGTCAGCTTGTTCTTTGCCGTAAATGTTCTCCACTAAGCGATTAGTAAAATAAGTCGTAAAGCCTTCGTTAAGCCATAAATCTCGCCAGGTCGCATTACTCACCAAGTTGCCTGTCCAAGAATGCGCTAACTCGTGCGCCACTGTAGACACTAAACTTTTATCACCCGCGATCAATGTGGGTGTGATAAAGGCCAATCTTGGATTTTCCATCCCGCCAAATGGAAAGCTTGGCGGCAGTACTATCATGTCGTAACGCCCCCATGGATACGGACCGAGTAATGACTCGGCTGCTACAATCATTGATTCGGTGTCTTCAAATTCTTTAAGGGCTTTTTCGAGCATGGCAGGCTCTGTGTAAATTGCGCAGCGCTCGCTTACCTCACCATAGGCGAGATCGCCCACAGCTAATGCCAATAAATGCGTCGGTATCGGCTTTTCCATTTCAAAAGTGAATAAGCCATCTGCTGGCATTTCGGCAGAGTTAGCCGCGCTCATCACAGCTCTTAAGCCGTTATTAACTTGAATTGAAGCGCTAAAAGTAATTCTAGCCTTAGGGCTATCTTGCAGCGGGATCCAACTACGTGCATTGACTGGCTGTGATTGGCTGAATAAATAAGGAGACTGTTTTCCTAGGGTTTGTACTGGCGTTAGCCACTGTAACCCCTGTGCATCCTTTGAAGTGCAATAATGAAGTACGACTTGTGTTATTTCACCGCCCACTTCAATGACAATTCTCTCACCTTGCAGTGCACTAACATGTTGCTGAGTGAATTCAAGTTGATTCCCATGAATATCTGATACTTCATCAATACTAATATCCCGTCCATCGAGTACCAATTGTGTCGAATCCGAAAGGCGTTTAAATAACAATTTGACTGAGCCTTGAAGCTGCTGCTTGTCAAAATCCACATTTAACGCCAACACCATATGATGCACTTTCATGTCATCTGTATTAGCAACCGAGTGGTAATCATTATTAAAATCAAATTGTTCAGCCACATCACATCCTTATCTATATTATTCTGCAGCTATGTTAACTCAATACCATCAATTCATCGAGGTTATGAGTGCTTCACATTAAATAAGGGAGGTTATGATTCGATTAATTTCAGACACAAAAAAGCCTCACGAATGAGGCTTTTAGTGTCGAGGTAAATTAAGCTATTACAGCTTGATACCCGCTTTTTCTAGGTCTTTAGCAACAACACTACGTGGTAGTGGTACATAACCGTCTTTTTCTACGATTTGTTGACCTTGTTTAGATAACACGTAACGGATGAACTCGCGATCCATTGGTGATAAATCTTTGTTAGGGTGCTTGTTGATGTAAACGTATAGGTAACGTGATAATGGGTAAGTACCACTTGCAGCGTTAGCAGCAGTTGCATCAATGTATTTAGTACCTTTCTTAGAAATAGCTACAGCTTTAACACCAGCAGTCTTATAACCAATACCAGAATAACCGATAGCGTTAAGACCTTGAGAAACTGATTGAACTACAGATGCTGAACCTGGTTGCTCATTTACGTTTGCTTTGAAGTCACCTTTACACAGTGCTTTCTTTTTGAAGTAACCGTATGTACCAGACACTGAGTTACGACCGTATAATTGGATATCTTTCTTAGACCAGTTACCATCAAGACCAACATCACCCCAACGATTTACATCATTTCCGCCACATTTTTTAGTAGAAGAGAAGATTGAGTCGATTTGGTCAATGCTTAACCCTTCAATTGGGTTATCTTTATGTACAAATACTGCGAGTGCATCAATTGCAACACGAATAGCAGTTGGTTTGTAACCGTAATGCTTTTCAAAAGCTTCAACTTCGTTAGGCTTCATTTGACGACTCATTGGGCCGAATTGTGAAGTACCTTCAGTCAAAGCTGGTGGCGCAGTAGAAGAACCTGCAGCTTGAATTTGGATATTTACGTTAGGGTAAATGTGTTTGAAATCTTCAGCCCATAACGTCATCATGTTTGCTAACGTGTCTGAACCAACTGATGACAAGTTACCTGAAACACCACTTGTCTTTTCATATACAGGTAATGTTTTATCAATTGCTGCCATCGATGTTGCTGAAAAAACACCAGCTGCTGCAAAGGCGATAGTGCCAACTAGCTGTTTAAGTTTCATTGTAATGCTCCGGTATTATAAGCGTTGTTATTTAAGACACGCTCAGTATCAATTGCTTCGATGACAAGTCTATGACTAATATATGACAGTTATATGACAATCAACATTTGAAACATTTACGCCACAATCTTTCCAGAATACTTAACCAACTAAAAAGCCTCACAAAAACAATAAATTAAGCCGTAAAAAATAACTAAGGCAATAAAAACGCATACATTACCAATAACTTAATTATGACAAAAACTGTTCAATTCGATTAAAAACGACGCCCAACACCAATAATCAAATGCTGCCAATTTAAAAAACCGTATTCTGTATATAGGTTCCATTCGTTCCTTGGACCAAAATCATAATTAATACTCACGGACATATTCTTGGTCTCTTTCTTAGCAAGATCAATATCAAATTTGACCTCTTCCATCAGCGGGGCTAAATCAGTGCCTACAAAAGAATAGTCTCCAGTCACATTCTGATTCACACTTTGATGGCTAAATCCTAAAAACCAAGCAAGCTTATCACTGCCGATATCATATCGCTGACCGACTCTTATCGAGGCAAGCTTAGTTTTAATCACGCTATCCGTTGTATCAGTATTCGCATTCACTATGGCTCCCACTGCCATGACTATTACAGGGGTATCGCCGATAATAGGATCTATCTGCCCAGCGAGCACAGTTCCAATACCGTAATTTTTAGCGGTATACTCAATTGGGATAGGCAATACAATGCCATTACACGCATCATCACAAGGTAAGCCTTCAACATTATCCAGCTTTGCTCTAATATCTTTACGCCCTTCGGTGTAGCCCAGTAACGCATAAACATTCCAAAAAGGTAATATCCAAGCATCAATTTTCAACTGCACACTTCTGTCGCTTCCTGTAATACTGACATCTTCAGCAGGCACTACATAATCATTAGGCCCACGAAAACCTAACAGGCCTCCGTCCACTTGAACTTGAAAATCATTATCAGCAACATAATCTGCATCGATATTGTTATAAAACAAGCTCACACCAATTGGCAAAGGTAAGTCATGCCCTCTCTTAGTTGCTTCATCTGCTAATAAAGGTAAACCGCTCCAATGGGCGGGTTTAGTTAGCTGGTTAACAGCAGTCTGCACATCAGGCTCTGCCGCATGACTTGAGAGGCTGTATGTGAGGAAAAAGCACAGGGGTAAACTTAATAGGCTTTTAGTCATGGAACGTCTTGTCTTTAATATGTTATTTAAGTCGTTAATCATAGTTCTGAAATTGTATTTAGGGGAAAGTACACAAGATTTAATTCAATGAATTAGTGCCTGATAAGCATTAGAACTCAAAGAAAAGTATTAAATTAAACAATATGAGCTCTGATACATATTGTAAAACACATGCAGAAATTGAATACACTCATTCTGGTCATCAAAGTTAAAGCTTGTTAACTCCATCACAGCATTAAGGGTTTGAAAGGCGGGTATATTCCATTATAAGAAATGCCTGTCTATGTTGAAATAAACAGGCACTTAACAATACGAATATTAAATACAAAGGTAAATTAAACGATAACTAACTTCACTTTACCACCAAGTGAATTGGGATAATAAAGCTAAAACAACTCCCCTTATCAGGTTCACTGGTAATAGTTAGTTCACTGTAGTGATGATTCAACGCATGTTTTACAATAGCTAAGCCTAATCCGCTACCACCGGTTTTACTCGAGCGAGCATTATCAACCCGATAAAAGCGCTCTGTTAATCGATTAATATGTTGCGGCGCAATACCTAAACCTGTATCGGTCACACTGAATCTTGCGCCAGTAGGTACCAATTCCCATCTAACGCTTATCTTACCGCCAGGCTCTGTGTATCGAATCGCATTAGAGATTAAGTTTGTGCAAGCACTGCGTAATTGCACTTCGTTTCCGTGACAATCTAGATTATCTTCGGCAAAAAAAGTTAACTCATACTGTTCTAATGCTAATGCAGACGCTTCGTCTTTTAATATATCGAGCATGGCTGTCATATTAATTGTTTGTTCTAAATCGATATCAGCGCCATCTTCAATGCGCGATAAAGCTAAAAGCTGCTCGACCATTGATTGCATTCGCCTTGTTTGCTGCTGCATTAGATTTAAAGGCTTGTGATTCATGCTGTCAGGCTCTTCCATGCTTTGCATGATTTCTAAATAGCCCTGTAATACTGTGAGCGGCGTTTTGAGCTCATGGGATACATTGGCAACAAACTCTTTACGCATCCCTTCTAACTGATTGATTCGAGTAATGTCACGGGCAATGAGAAGCAGTTGGCGATCACCATAGCTCATTAAGCGAACTTCTAATAAACGCTGGTCAGATATCGGTGAAGCTAACTCTAATGGCTCTTTAAACTCACCCTTTTTAAGGTACTCAGAAAAGTCAGGGTGCCTGATAAGATTATCTATTCGTTGGCCATTATCTTGAGGCCATACAAAGCCTAATATTAGTTGTGCAAGCTTATTACACCATAAGATATTATGTTCAGAGTCTAATACAACTGCAGCATCGGGCAGTGCTTCTGCGCCTTGCCTGAAACGACTCAGTAATGAAGCCAACTGGCCTACTCTGCGGCGATTTTTACCCTGCAAACGATAGATACCATTAAAGATACCTTCCCAAGAACCAGTGCCTTGAGGCGGGGTTAATTTACGGTCTTTCCATAACCAAAAATTAAGTCGGCTAATTTGACGGTAATGCCATCCTAATAAGGCAACACAACCTATGATAATAGCGAGGGTGATTTGATCAATGATGATGCCAACAAGGGCAAAAGCGAACAGTATTCCAACGAGGCGTAATAGCAATCTGGAACCTGAATAAGATCGAAACATAGGCAGCCTAAAAAATTAATGTAAATAAACCTTTAGCAGGTTATTACCTAATTATTGGTAGGAAATAATGGCTCACAAGATAGCTTAAAATGATATCACTGACTATAGCCTTTTGTTAAAAAACTGCCGAATAATTGTGAATTTAAAACAACACCCATCGTGGGTCTAAATTCAAACGCATATTACTCGGCGGTTTTCTTAGCGCGGCGATGTCTGTGATTACATTCTCGTCGAGAAGCGGTATCCAGCACCACGTACAGTCTGAATCAACTTATCATGGCCTGAGTCTTCAACCGCTTTGCGTAAGCGACGAATATGCACATCAACGGTTCTATCTTCTACATACACGTTAGTACCCCAAACGTTATCTAGTAACTGTTCGCGACTATAGACTCGCTCAGGGTGAGTCATAAAGAAGTGTAATAATCTAAATTCTGTCGGCCCCATATCAAGCACTGACTCGCCCACTGAGACACGATGGCTGACAGGGTCAAGTAACAAGCCCTGAACATCAATAGTCTCTTCTAGACGCGTAGGTGCACTACGACGTAAGACAGCTTTAATACGAGCAACAAGTTCTTTAGGAGAAAAAGGCTTGGTAATGTAATCATCAGCCCCGACTTCTAAACCCTTCACCTTATCTTCTTCTTCACCACGTGCTGTGAGCATGATAATAGGGATTTGGCGAGTAAACTCATCTTGCTTTAAACGCTTAGCTAATTGTATACCGCTTCCACCTGGAAACATCCAATCCAATAGGATTAAATCCGGGTAAGGCTCCTGCAGTAGATCGATGGCAGAATCGAAATCTTCGGCCGCCGATGTGGTAAAACCGTGTTGTTCCATAACAAAGGTCAGCATCTCACGGATGGCTGATTCATCTTCTACAATTAAAATCTTCGCTGTCATAATATTTTCTGTGATTAATTTGCCGCATGAGTATTATTGGTCAGTTTTATTACAGAAATATGATCTCAGTGCCAATAACGGCTACAAAATCATATTATTGTCATAAATCTATCATTCTTTACATTAATAGCTTAATGATTCTTGCTTAAAACACTTAACTCATCAAAAAATAAAGGAGACTCACGCCTCCTTCAATTATTCGCTATCTAAGTTAACCTTTGATGAAACGATTAATTAGAACTTGTGTTCAATACCCACAGCGAAGTAACTTTCGTCGATTGAGATGTCTAAATCATTGCCTTCATCATCTTCAACTGTACCCATTGAAGTACGATCAGTATAGAAAGCAAATAATTTAGTTGGCTTACCTAATGCGTAATCAGCACCAATAGACCATGAATCACCTTTGTCTTCCATGTCTTGATATTGTGCTTTTAATGTTACTTGTTCAATTTTGTATGCTGCACTTAGTAAGTAACCATCGATGCTGTTTCCACTATCAACTGCTTCTTCTTGCTGGTACATACCACCTAGTACAAAACCAGCAATTTTACCTTGAACAGTACCACGAACGATGTCGTAGCCTGCTACTTCAGAATCATAAGCAAGAGCTGCGTAAACAGGGCTTTTCTTAAGACCTGAGTCACCGTACATAGCTGCGATGCTGAAACCATCTTTTTCTTCTTGCTTGCTATCGCCTTCTGCTGCGTAAGTTACACCCACTTGGAAGTCACCAAACTTTGGCGTTAAGTAAGTTGCTGTTTGTGCTAAACGGTTCTCACCTTTAAAAAGACTTTTTAAGTCACCTGAGTAGTCGTTAAATAAGTCTACTTTACCTTGTGACTTCTTAAGCATTGTGTCGTTACGACCCACAGCAAAAGAACCAAAGTTGCCTTTTAAACCAACGAACTGGTTACGAGCAGTGAAGTTATCAGAGCTTGAGTTACCAGTATCAACTTGGTACTCGATTGTGTAGAACGCTTCTAAAGAGTCGCTTAATTCAAATCCGCCTTTAACACCGAAACGAGACGCATTACTTTGAATTTCTGTAACTGAACCATCACCTTCATCGTTAGATTGAACAGTAACATTTAACTTACCATATACTTCAAGTGGTTCTGCAGCGTGAGCAGTTGAAAGCGTAGCAGTAGCAATAGCTGAAGCAACTAGAGTTTTATAAAAAGCGTTCATCATTTCATCCTTTAGACATTATTTGTTGGTGTTTCACACCTAATTTTTGCTGCTATTTGGTTGGAACTAACAGGTTACTGTTAACCAATAGCTTGGGAACGAGGCGAATTCTGCACGCCTTTTGTTGCAGAAATATTTCAATCCGTTAATTTTATTTAGCTCTCGCTAAATTAACTACCAAAAAGAACAAATAAGACGTTGATAATAAATAGAATTAACCTAAAAAACACAAATATGACAGTTTAATGAATTCTGTTTTAGCGACAATCAACACTGATGAACCTGATGGTTTACCCCAGCCCCGTGATACCGTAAACTGCATTTTTAATTTTTGATGAGCGCCTTTTTATGTGGTTTAAAAATCTCACCCTTTATCGTTTCAATAAGCCTTTCACTACCGATACCGAGGCACTCGAAACAGCGTTAGAAGACTTCACCTTCTCACCATGCTCAAGCCAAGATATTAGTAAGTTTGGTTTTTCAAATGCGTTAGGTAAAAAAGGCCAAGCCTTAGTTCATACTGCTGAAAACCGTCATTTGATTTGTGTGACTAAAGAAGAAAAGATTCTGCCTGGTCAAGTCATCAAAGAAGCCATCGATGAAAAAGTGGCGATGATTGAAGATCAAGAAAGTCGCAAAGTGACCAAGAAAGAAAAAGATGCGATGAAAGAAGAGATAACCATGACGCTACTGCCACGAGCATTTTCTCGCCGTAGTCAAACTCATGCGCTTATCATGCCTGAACTTGAAATGATCTTAGTCGACAGCTCTAGTGCAGCAAAAGCAGAAGAATTATTAGCATTATTACGTAAAGCATTAGGCAGTTTGCCAGTGGTCCCTTTGCACTTTACTACACCGATTGAAACCACGCTGACTGAGTGGCTTAGAAATGGCGCTTCTCCGCAGCCATTTGAAATGCAAGATGAAGCTGAGCTTAAGTCTGATTCAGATGAAGGTGGCATTGTACGCTTTAAGCAACAAGTACTTCAGGAAGATGAGGTTCTTGCTCACTTAGCTACAGGTAAACAAGTTCATAAATTAGCACTTCACTTTGGCCAATCAATTGCCTTTTTAATGCAATCAGATGCAAGCGTGAAACGCTTAAAATTCTCTGAAGAATTTAGAGCTGCAACTGATGATGTTGGCACTGAAGATCCATTAGCGAAACTCGATGCTGATTTTGCGTTAATGGGCGGCGAGCTTGTTGCCTTTATTAACTCGCTTAAACAAGCACTTGGTCCAATCGAAGAAAACATTTAATCGATTTGATTAAAAAGCCCCAATAACTTTCGGTTATTGGGGCTTTTTATTACCACTTAACAAATGCTTATAAACTAAGTTAGAAAATTAGTTAATAAACTTTCCTGCTTCATCAAATGGCCAATCAATCCCAAGCCACGCTTTTAAGAAGGCCTTTTGTTCAACACTTGGCGTTTCAACACCTTGAATCGTTAAGTCACCTTTAGGCTGATTTGCTAACGTGAGTGGCACTTTAATGAGTTGATCGTTTTTAAACAATGACACTGTAATTTTGTCACCAGGTGTAAAATCCTCTAGGCGTTTTTTAAATCCTGCCGCTGTCACTTTAAGACCGTTAATAGCAACAATTTCATCGCCAGCTGCTATGCCAGCAGTCCAAGCTGGGCTGTTACGACTGACATGGGCTAGTGTTAAGTCTTTATGACCCCCGCTTAACCTTAAACCGCTATAAATTGTCGACTCATCTTTCTTCCCATAAGTTATCACTAAGCCCGCTTGCGCTAGCAGTGAATCAAAATCTAAGCTAAAAGGTGAGGTAATATGCTGCTGCCACCAAGATTGATAATCTTTTCCTGATAAGCTTTTTAAAATCCCTTTTACATCATCAACGTTATAGCCTTTAGGTAATTTAAAATCACGATATAACTGACGATGAACATCGCGATAAGAATGTGCTAACTCAGTATCTTTTAATAAATTAAAATCTAATGATAAAGAGGCCAAATAACCTTCTGAGTAGATATTCACCCCGTGGTTTATCGCGTAATCCCCACCTGTATTGGTCCACTCATTTAAACTGGCTTCTGAAACAGACTGAATTTCACGACCTGGTTTATGCATATTGTTATTCACCCGTTTTGCTAAGTCAGCAAAAAATTCTTTCGGGGTAATCACATCAGCACGAAGCAACAACTGATTTTGAAAATAACTGGTAGACCCTTCAGCCATCCAAAGTAACTGCGTCATACTGGCTTGTTGATAATCGTAAGGAACCAAACCCTGTGGACGGTATGCTTTAACATTCCAAGTGTGAATGAACTCATGTGATGCTGTACTGATAAAACGAAGGTAATCTTTGCGCTCTCTGAAATTAAAGCGTGGCAGCTGAATAATGGTAGAATTTAAATGCTCTGTAGCACCGCGTGCACCACTCGTAGCATGTACCATATAAACATAACGCTCAAATGGATAGTCATCCCAAATGACACTTGCTGTACTACTGATTTTTGTTAAGTCTTTAACCACTTGTTCAGCGTCGTAATTACCCTCTCCCCAAAACACTAGCTCATAATCTCTGCCATCAGCTTCAAAGCCATAGTGAGTATTAATTCCAGTTTCAATCGGTGAATCGATTAATACATCATAGTTATCCGCAATAAATGAATGCGATTTCCGTCCTTGCTCCATACCCGAATGGCTCTGCCAGCCCTTAGGTACCTTCATTGAAACCTTGACTTCATCGCCCCTAAATTCAGGGCTATACATAAACACGCCACTGGCGTCTAAATAAGCATGGGAGTTGTCAATATGGCGCACTCGAGTGCCTAAATCATTAGCATAAAGTTGGTAAGATACGTTAACTTCAGTGGGTTGCGTCAGATTAATCTGCCATTCGCCTGTAGCACTTCTTTGCCAGGTTAACGGCTTTCCTTTGCTGTCTGTCGCTTCAAAAAGTCGTATTCCATCAGCTAGTGGCAATACCGCATACTTGCCTGTACGCCATACAGGTAAATTGACCGTTAATATCTCTGCTGAAGATTTAGGAAAGCTCACTTGTACTTTTGCTAAGTGGTGTTGTGGTTGGGTTAAATCGATTTGGTAATTTACTTCAGCTAAGCTATTAGCCGAAAAAAATACTCCTGCAGTAAAAATAGCCAGTTTTGAGACTTTCACTCTACATTCCTTCTGTTATTATTCTTGTTATAATTTTTGTTTATTGTAGTTATTTGTTTTCAACATCATACAAATTCTTTGAAAAAAGTTTACCTCAATGGAAGTGATAATATAACAAGCGGCATTATTCGCCCACCGACTTCCAACAAAAGCTTACAAAATAATAATAAGGCCGTTAATCATTCATGCAAAAAATCATTCTAAGCAGTTACGTTCTATTGCTATCAATAATCGCCTTTCCTGCTCATGCAGACCGTTATCAGCAGCGAGAAATTGAATTTAACGAAACGCCCAATGTATTGTTTGAGCAATTATCAACCCGTACTCAATTCCCTCTGTCATTTAATGATCGCGCTGAATTTGAGGCCATTGCGGACTCTTTAAAATATCATCCGGATGAATTACATGCTGATTTAGAGATTTTGGCGCGACTTTTTCTAGAAACAGCACTGAAAGCTGAGGACAAAATTAATAAAGCCCGATTACTGACACAACAACTTGAAACTCTTGCTGAAACGCCAATGCATGAAGCAATTATTTTACTACTCGAGGGGAGAATTAGAGGCCTTGAAGATCAACAGTACAAACAGTCCATCATTTTATTCAAAGAAGCCCTTAATAAAATAAGCAATATCAACGATAACCAAAGTTTAAATTTGCAATTTATACTGCATCAAAATTTAAGCTCCTTACACACTTTAGTTAAACAAGACACGCAAGCTTTATATCATTACAAACGCTACCGAGAAATTGCTTATCGACTGCGTAATGATTACTTCATTGCTCAATCTGAAACAGCAATAGGCATTTATTACACTGGGCGTAATCAATTAGCTAAAGCACTGCAGCATCATAGTGAAGCCTATAGAATTTCGAATCGTTTAAGCTACCCAGTCATTCAAGCGCAAACGCAGTTTCAATTATCTCGTGCTTACCGCGACTTAGGTCAATGGGATGAAGCCCTCAAGAATGCCAATGAAGCCGCAATCAGTTATCAAAAACTGGGGCGAGATGCATCTCAATCTAAAGCGATGACTGTCATTGCGATGATCTATGCTAATCAAGAACAGTGGAATAAAGCCATTGACTATTACCTTAATGCACAGCAATTAGATGAAAAGCATAATCGAAGAATAAGCCAAGGGCTTAATTTCCATAATATTGGCGAAGCGTATCTTCATTTAAGTAATTACTCGTCTGCTATGAATTACTTACAAATGGCTAATGATATATTTAAAGAAAAAGGGATCATGCATTATCTTGTTTATAATGAGTTGCTATTTGCCCAAGCATTGTCAGAGCAGTCATTATGGAAAGAAACAATAACTCATGGGGTTGCCGCATTAATCATAGCCGATTCAAAGCAATTACCTGATGCGCAAAAGGAAGCTCTTGAATATTTAGCCAAAGCATACAGAGAAGAACGTAATTACCCAGCGGCATTAGATATGATGGAAAGATTAGTCCAAATGCAACAAAGCACCGAAGAAAAGCCTGTTGAAGAAACACTTACATCAAACTTAACTGAAGAAAAATTAAAGTTTGAAATCAATATCTTTCAACATAAATTGGGGAAATATATTGAAAGCAGCAAAGATCAGCAAATGGCTATTATCATCCTACTTGCGACGATTTTCATATTATCTTTTGTATGGCTTTATAGCTTAAAACGCCTCAACAGTGTGAAACAACAAAAAGCTTTACTGGCTAAACAAGTATTACAAGAGCCTCAAACACAGCTTAAGGGTTATCAGGGATTACTTTGCTGTATGTCTAATGATGAATCCCCTAAAACCATTGCCTTGGTGAGTATTAGCTTACTAAGTGAGTTAGACATTGAATTTGGATTAACAGAATCGAATGCCATCACTGAGAACTTAATCAGGCAATTTGAAGAACAATTAAACAGTAAAGTATACCTAATGAAACCTGGCGAGCTTGCTTTTTGCTTTAAAGAAGTATTAACCCCAGAACAAACCTTGGCTCAAATCTCCGATGCTTTGTCTCATCAAGCATTAGCAATTAATGACAATGTCCCTCACTTCTCGGCGCTAAACAGGCTTGAGCTTGAGTGTGTACTTGGCCATATAAACTTGCCGCTTTTGGCGAATCCTGACATAAGGCTCACTACAGAATTACAGTTTGAAACAGTGCAGTACGCTTTAGCTGCAGCAAAAAGTATTAATGTAGGCCATACTTACGTCAGTATTAGAACCCTAAACTTTGCTCCAGCAGCCATTTTCTTCAAGCCATTATATTTAAATTTAACTCATGCGCTGCAAAGGGGCATTATTCGGGCCGAAAGTAATCGAGCCATTTCCGATATCAAATGGCCTAAAAATTAATCACTAAAGCCCGATTGGCTAAGCTTTCATTCATATTGGCCGATATAGGTGTATAGTTAATTGATAGCATTATTAAATATACTTTTTTTAAAGTATAATTATGGACTATTCAATCAGCTAGATTATTGATGTTATTAGTTATTTGTTTATCTTAGGAAACCTATAAGCATGAAAGATTCTTCAACTGCAGTCTCACAAGTTTCATTATTAAAACAGAAGCTTAATTCGGCTAAGTTGGCGCTCGAAGAAATCCATGAAGATCGTAATGAAAAATTACGTACTTTAATTCAATTCTTAGGGCATTTGAGTCTAGCCTGTAAAGGACAAAATCTTGAGCTCGATAACCGTTTAGCCAAATTGCGTCACCACCTTCAAGGTTACGATCAAATCGATGAAGCGCTACCTGAATTAGTAGAAATTGAACGGTTATTAAAAGGCCAATACAACCATACTATGACGCGCCTTGAAGAAAGTCGCACTAGCCTTTCTCGGGTCATCAGTCAGATACAAAGAGTTGATTCTGCACCTGATGAAATCAAAAAAGAAATCAATTACTTTAAAAAAGATCTTAATAAGCCCATCCATACCATTTGGGAATACATTCCAAAAGTAGAGCAAGTGATTAGCTTCTACGAGCATATTTTACAAAAAGAGTTTGCTGGCACTGATGACCATGTCATTTTGCCGCAACACCTCATTTTAGCGAAAGAGCTTGCCCATAAAATTTCAGAAATAGAATTTAGAAAAGAACAGCGTGATCAAATCTTAGTGATGAAAGAAGTCTTGATGGGTGACATCAAACTGAATACATTACTTGAGTCATATCAAACTATTCTAAGCTTATTACTCAATAATATCGCACGTGAGAAAACGGCATCTCAAGACTTTTTATATGCACTCAATGATGCGATTAGTGTTGTACGTGATGTAGTCACAAATACGGCCAATAACAATGACCGTTCACAGCAAATTAAGACTCAACTTAATAAAGAAATTAACTTACGAGTGGATAATGCTGACGGCATTTTAATTGAGTCTGATGATTTAATGGCATTAAAGACAGCGCTTACCGTGCAGCTTTCATCATTAAAAGATGCCTTAAGTCGTAAGGAAGCATTAGAAAGTCGTGAACAAGCACTATTGCGTAAATCCATTGAGTCAATGCGCAAAGAACTCACCAGCATCACTAAAGAAGCTAATAGTTATAAAGAAAAGCTGTTTGAACACCAAAAACTGAATTTACTTGATCCACTGACACAACTGCCAAATCGTGCAGCGCTTGAAGACAGAATGGAGCAAGAATTTAGAAATCATAAACGTTTTGATACGCCGCTATGGGTTGCAGTAACAGACATTGACTACTTTAAATCTGTTAATGATAACTTCGGCCACAGCACCGGTGATAAAACCTTGCAAGTGATTGCTATGGCATTAAAAAACTCTTTGCGAGAAAGTGAATTTGTCGCCCGTTATGGTGGTGAAGAGTTTGTTTTATTGCTTCCAGAAATCAATCAAGACAATATTGGTTTATTATTAAACCGTGTACGGGAAAAAATTAAGAACATCCCATTTAAATTTAAGAATCAGCGTATTACCGTCACATTATCCATTGGTGCAGCGCAAGTTATGAACAACGAGCGTATTGAAGAAACCTTCGAGCGTGCCGATGCTGCCCTATACAAAGCCAAAAATAATGGCAGAGATAGAGTCGTGATTGATATCTAATATCATAGGCAACTCATCTCTAAGAGGAGTTGCATATGATTGTAAAAATTAGCCCTAGAGGCAGTTTAGATCAACTGTCTCAAATGGAAGTTAATCGTTTAAAGCAAAGCGCTAAAAGTGAACTTTACCAACTGCTAAGAAACTGCTCCCTTGCTGTCCTCGCCTCTGGTTTGCAAAGTGATAACTCAAAAACCCTATTTGACACTTACGCCAATTTTGATATCAATGTACTACAGCGTGAGCGGGGCCTATTAATTGAATTAATCAACCCTCCAGAGCAGGCCTTTGTCGACGGAGAAATTATTTCGGGCATTCAAGAGCATCTATTTGCAGTCTTACGAGACATTGTCTATATCGACAATAAATATGATAATTTAAAGCATATCAACCTGACCAATGCCAGTCACATCACCAATGTGGTGTTCGATATTCTGCGTAATGCCAGAGTCATTTCTCCGATGAAAGATCCCAATGTGGTTGTTTGTTGGGGCGGTCATAGTATTAACCCCATTGAATATCAATACACCCGTGAAGTCGGCTACGAGTTGGGATTAAGAGGCTTAGATATCTGTACCGGTTGTGGCCCTGGCGCGATGGAAGGCCCGATGAAAGGCGCTGCGATTGGACACGCAAAACAGCGAGTCAGTAATGCACGTTATATCGGCTTAACAGAACCCAGTATTATAGCCGCTGAGCCTCCAAATCAAATCGTCAATGAATTAGTCATATTACCTGATATCGAAAAACGTTTAGAAGCCTTTGTTCGCTTAGGGCACGGTATCATTATCTTTCCTGGCGGTGCAGGTACAGCTGAGGAATTACTGTATATTCTGGGGATTTTACTCAATCACGCAAACCAAGATTTACCCTTCCCGCTCATTCTAACTGGTCCCAAAGAGAGCGCTGACTATTTCATAGAAATTGATGCCTTTATTGGCGCAACGCTAGGTCAAGAAGCACAGGACAAGTATCAAATCGTTATTGATGACCCAGTTGCTGTCGGCCGCATAATGAAACAAGGCATGCTGAAGGTAAAAGAGATGCGTAAAAGTTTAGGCGATGCCTATCAATTTCAGTGGTCATTAAAAATAGAGCCTGAATTTCAACTACCTTTTGAGCCTACTCATGATGTGATGGGGAACTTGCATTTATACTTTCAACCAAACAAAGCTGAGCTTGCCGCAACACTTAGGCGCGCATTTTCAGGGATTGTGGCTGGTAATGTAAAAAGCGATACCATCAAATTAATCGACGAGTTTGGCCCCTTTGAAATCCGTGGTGATAAACAACTAATGACGATGATGGATAAATTGCTAAACGCTTTTGTTAAGCAACAAAGAATGAAGCTGCCAGGTAGCGCTTATGTCCCTTGCTATCAAATTGTTACCCCTGATGACTAGAAGCCACTTTGGCCAAGTAAAATGCAGGGCGTTGTTTAATATCACGTTAAATAGCTATATGATTAGTCATCACAATTTGCGTCACATGAAATAGACTTTCTCTGTGATATTAATAATAAAATATTCCCTGCAACGACTCACTTGAGTCATGCCACCAGCAACGAAAAGATAAAACATGAATAAACTATTGATCATTGATGGTCTCAATCTTGTTAGACGTATTCATGCTGTATTACCAGATGAAAATGATATTGCCAGTGTCAAAGAGCGCACAATATCTGCGTCAAAAAAGCTTCTAAATCACCATAAACCCACTCATGCGATTGTAGTGTGGGACGGCGATGAAGAATCCTGGCGAAAGCGCTTATACCCAGATTATAAGAAAGGCCGCAAGCCCATGCCAGCAGCGTTAAAATCTGGATTAGCTGATATTAAAGTTGCCTTAGCAGAAGCCAACATACATTCACATGACGCTGCCTCTGAAGCTGATGATGTCATTGCAACCTTAGCCACAAAAATCGCTGAAAATAATGGCAAAGCGATCATAGTGTCGACGGACAAAGGTTTTGGTCAAATTAGCCAATCGAATATCGATATCTGGGACCACTTCAAACAACAGTATTTTGAGATAAAAGAATACGAAAAGAAGTTAGCCGTTCAGCAAAATCAAATATTAGACTTTATCGCTCTAGCAGGTGATTCTGGCAATAAAGTGCCAGGGATTGCTGGCATTGGCCCCAAATCAGCTGCAGACTTATTAAATAAATTTCGTAGCCTCGCCAACTTATATAAATCAATCGATAACCTTGGGGCAAAGCAAGCTCAAAAATTATTAGATGGCAAAGATATGGCACGGGTAAGTTATAAACTGGCACAGCTACAATGCCATATGCCACTTAATATCAATCTGAAACAATTTAGAGTCCCAGCCCAAAACGAAAGGAATGCTTAAGCAATGAAACCTTCCCTCTCCATGCTTATTGCATCAATGTTTATCGCTTATGTCGTATTCGCAATCACCGTTGTCATCATTTATGAGCCTCGTCCTGAAGATCGAAGCTGGCAAGAAAGACAAGAGTTTAACCATAGGATGCTGAGCGAAATAACCATTGGGCAAAGTATTCAAAGCATTCGTCAACAGATGGGTCGAGCTGACTTTACCGAAGCCAAAGCTTCCGATAGCGCAAACTTTCAAATTATGTTTTATCGAACGCACCACGTAAAATCTGATGGCAAAACCACCAAAGATGAGTGTACACCTTTGTTGTTTAAAGATGAGCAGCTGATTGCATGGGGGCAAGAAACTTATGACCAGTTCTTGCAGATCCCAATTTTAAATAACATTGTAGAGCCTGTGACCTCGACAACAGCTGTGTTACCAGTTGTAGAAGCGGAAGCCACAAGCTATACCCAGAAGTAACGCTAAAAGGCTCATTGCCTAATCACTGAATTGATTTTGCTAAACCTGTTGTATTAATCAATGAACCCAGCGTCATGCAAACATAAAAAATGCCACTTAATGTGGCATTTTTATTGGACTTAACTGAGTCAATTTAGCTCGATTAAATGAATATAGGTAGCTACTTATATTCTTTATAAGCTTCGCCTTTTTCCAACCACTCTGGCGCAGCTGCACCCTTTAGGTAATGGTCAAAATACTGCTTCATTCTAATCGTGTAATCCAATTTATTTGAGTACTTTTTCAAGTGATGTGGTTCGTCTTCATATTGTAAGAACACCACATCTTTTCCCGTACGGCGCATCGCCAGATATAACTCAACACCTTGTTCCCAAGGCACCGCATCATCTTTATCACCAAACATAATCATCATCGGAGTTTGAATACGTTCAGCATAAAACACTGGTGAGTTTTCTATATATTTCTGTGGTGATTGAAACAAGCTTTCAGCAATACGGCTTTGTCCTGTTTCGTATTGAAACTGACGCGCTAAACCTGAACCATGACGAATGCCACTATATGCACTGGTCATGTTCGATACGGGCGCACCTGTTACTGCAGCTTTAAATATATTCGTCTGGGTCACCGCAAAAGCAGTTTGATAGCCGCCCCACGAATGCCCTTGAATCCCCACAGCGTCAGGATCGGCGATACCCATATCGATAAGCTTTTGGACGCCAGAAGTTAACCCTTTAACTGCTGATGCCCCAGGATAACCTACTTCAAAACGGATATCAGGCAAGAAAATAGCGTAGCCATTGTCAGCATACCAAGCAAAGTTAGGACGATGGTTTATCGCCATATGCGGGAATGAATGTAACCGGTCGCTCATAAAGCGGTAAAAATACACCATGACAGGGTATTGCTTACCTTCTTGATAATGAGTGGGTTTAATCAATACGCCATCAGTTTTACGACCATCAGCATCGCTCCACTGAACCAACTCAGCACTTGCCCAATCAAAGCCATCACGTTGCTTGTCTAAATCAGTTTGTTTTACAGCATCATTTGGTGAGTTCACGCTAGCGGTATAAAGATCTGGAAACAAATCATAACGCTCTTTCGAATACACGATAGTGTCTGCATTTTTACTGCGCGCTAAAATTTTCAGTTTAGCGTTACTATCAACTAATTCGGTCAAACTAGAGACGCCAACTGTAGCACTATAAAGACTGTCGGCTTTAGTGGTTTCGTTATAACCATGAATCAGCAATGATTGATCTTGTGTGACAACAGCAGGCACATCGCCGTCTTCGTATTGCCCTTCTATACGCAGTTGCGTTTTAGTCTTACGCCCTTCCCCTTTTGACAACATAAAGCCGTCAAAAGATGACGAGTTAAACTGCCAAATGTCATATTTGTCATAGGCAATAATGCCTGAGCCATCTGCTAACCAAGAACCGAAACCATAGCTCGGTGCATTACCTGGATAATCATGATCTTCATTGGCAAAACTAACACTAATATCTTTTGAGATGGTGTGTCTTCTCACGCCTGCAATATCGTACATAAATAGCTGGCCTTGTTGATAATAAGCAACAAAGCGTGCATTTGGCGATAATGTTGGCATTTCATTAGATGGATGCTGAGTCAGTAACTGCAACTTTCTACCAGTATTTAAATCAACCAGATAAACGTCTTGGTAAAAACCCGCCCAAGTGATCATTTTCTGATATGGCACATCTGAGGTCGCCAGTAGATAACGTTGCTGCTCTCCATATTGCACATCTGGAATCGCTTCATCAGCAAGTTGGACGATGCGATTTGCTTTTACGTGCAGTACAGATAAATAAGTGCGTTGTTGCTCTTTTGAATATTGCTTAACTTCATGAGGCTTTATCTTTGGGTCATCGCCATGCCACACTTTCAAATTACGAAGACCTGTAACCACACTGGTATCATATAAGTCAGCTTCAGACTCGATCTCTGCTAACGAAACCACTTTATCAACTTGAGGTACGCGGCCAATAAAGAGTCGCAAACTGTCTTCAGAGAAAAACACTTTAGAATATTGGTTTAATGTCCAGTCATCATCCTGTGGCGTTTCTTTCAATTTAAATGTGGTTAAGTTTAATAGTGAAAGCTGATATTCACGCTCATCACGTTCGACTTTAGCGTCTCCTTGAGTGAAAGCGAGCCATTGACCATCATCAGATAAACTTAGCTCTCCAACCTGGCTATCAATGTTTTTAAACACTTGCTTAAGGGTATTATTAGTTAAGTTAACTTTTTTAATGAGGTGTTGATTTGTTTTGATATCATTAATAGCAACAACAAAGTTTTTACCGACGCGGTCAAAACTAAATTGAGTCACATTGTCAAAATCGTGGCTTGAGTTGTCAGCTAAATGAATCAGTTTTATTGCACTGCCAATGTCTTTTTCATTGATACTAGGTGCGTCTTTATCTTCATCACCCTCGGCTTCTTCAGCTTCAAACCAAATCGCTAAAAAGAGTCCATCCTGGCTAAACTCTGCATGTTTCACTTTCTCGAAGTTTTGTTGTTCAGCCGTTTCGGTGTTGAATAATGCAAGCCCTGAATGCAGTTCCGATTTTTTTAATGTCTTCTTTTCTAATAACGTCGGATTAAGCGTCGCAATGGCAAAACTGCCTTGGCTGTTAAGCTTAACATCTGAGCCGCCAGCAATAACAAACTGCTTCTTAGATTCAACAATATTGATCAGTGCCCGGCTATCACCTCTATCAGGCATTGCTTCAACAGCGATGGTCTTTCCATTATCAGAAATCACTGGCTGCTTAAGCGTTTCAAAATGCATAATGTCATTTAGCGATAATGAAGTGGGTTGTTCAGCCGCAGCAAGCGACATTGACGCTGTGAGTAACGTCAAGGGAATAAGTTTATGTAACTTCAAAGTCATCCTCGTTATATTTATTATTTTTAAACGGCTAAGTCTTGAAGACTCATCCTAACGCTTAAACATAAGAAACGACATATTTTACATGAGTGGAAATAGATCGTTTACCATCAATGTATAATTCTGTTCTCTTTTTAGCAAAAACAATAATTAAGTTTATTTTTTAAACTGTTAGACCAAAGTCGTCTGTTCAAAAAATCTAATCTCAATAAGCTATCTTGGTAAATTAACCGAACCAATTAACGAATCAGCAACAATCACGGTCTAAATATGACGCATATTGAAGCTTTAATTTAAGCTGTTGTGAATATCTTAAAGCAATCAGCTGAGGATTAACTTAAAAAACTTAAAAAATATGTGATTTATCTCACTAAATCCTGTAAAAAAATTTCAAAATTCGTTAAAATGCGCCGCAACAGAACCGTTAGTTAATCGTCCCGTAACAGTGTTATTAACACTGACAGGAAAATGCAGTAACCACTAAGTGGAAGGACTATCCATGCCAAAACGTACTATAACCGTAATCCCAGGTGACGGGATTGGACCAAGCATTATCGATTCCGCTTTAAAGATTCTCGACAAAGCTGGTTGCGACTTTGAATATGAATTTGCAGACGCCGGTTTAGCCGCACTAGAAAAGCAAGGTGAATTAGTACCACAGCGTACCTTAGACCTAATCGAAAAAAACCGTATTACATTGAAAGGACCTTTAACAACACCTGTTGGAGAAGGCTTCACTTCAATTAACGTGAGCTTACGTAAAAAATTCAGCCTATATGCAAACGTACGCCCAGTACTTTCATTTAACGGTACTCAAGCACGTTACGACAACATTGATATCATTACCGTTCGTGAGAACACGGAAGGTATGTACTCAGGTTTAGGTCAAAAAGTATCTGATGACGGCGCAACAGCAGAAGCCACCAGTATCATTACACGCCAAGGCGCTGAGCAAATCACAACATTTGCCTACGAACTAGCACGTAAAGAAAACCGTAAAAAAGTGACTATCGTTCATAAAGCTAACATCATGAAATCAACTTCAGGTTTATTCTTGAAAGTGGCACGTGAAGTAAGTGAACGTTACCCAGATATCGAAACAGAAGAAATGATTGTTGACGCAACTTGTATGAAGTTGGTTATGAATCCAGAAAATTTCGACGTTTTGGTCACCACTAACTTATTCGGCGATATCTTATCTGACTTATGTGCAGGTCTAGTCGGCGGTTTAGGCATGGCACCTGGTGCTAACATCGGTAAAGATGCTGCTATTTTCGAAGCTGTTCATGGTAGCGCACCTGATATCGCGGGTAAAAACTTAGCTAACCCAACGTCTGTAATTCTTGCTTCTATCCAGATGCTTGAATACTTAGGTATGGCTGACAAAGCTGAAATGATCCGCGCAGCAGTATCTGCAGTGATCGAAGAAGGCGACCGTACTACTCGTGATTTAGGCGGTACTCATGGTACTACTGACTTCACCCAAGCTGTTATTGACCGTTTAGGTTAATTTACCTGACAATCAGTCGGTAAATAATAAAAAAGCTTTAACAAAAAGCCCTTAGTGATTCACTAAGGGCTTTTTAATATCTGTTTTTACTCGCTATGCCTGTTTACTACTTAATCGTGAAAGTTCCAGGCTGTATTAGGCTTAACCCATAAATGTACCGTCACTTCATCACGGTCATGATAAAGATGTTTACATTGGATTTTAAAGTCATCAATTTCATTTTCTTTTAAAATCACAGCCATGGTATCAAGAATTTGTTTAACTTCTTTATAGCGACTCTTCATTGGGAGTTTAAGATTAAAGATAGCTTCTTTAAACCAACCATTAATGGCCCAAGCTTCCATTAACTCAGCAACACGTGATGGCTTTTCTACCATGTCACACACTAGCCAATAAATGTTCTTTCTTGGTGGCTCAAAACGAAAACCGTCAGCACGATAATGACGTACTTGTCCTGTATCCATTAGCTTTTGATCCATAGGTCCATTATCAACAGCTGCCACAAACATACCACGGCGAACTAGCTGATAAGTCCAGCCTCCTGGACAAGCCCCTAAATCAACAGAATGCAGGCCTGAACGACAACGTTGCTCTTGCTCTTCCTTTGTTAAGAAATGCCCAAAAGCTTCATCCAACTTTAAGCTTGAACGACTTGGCGCATCTGCAGCCATTTTGAGGCGTGGAATACCCATAAAATGAGGCGAGCTGTTGTTTGTTAATGAATAACCCACATAAGCCTGACCTGGTGCCACAAAGCAAACATGAATAATCGGTCTTCTGTCATTTTCTTGAGCAAGTAATGAACCTGACTTTTTTAGCCCCTGGCGCAATGGCACTGTGAACTTACGACAGAATCCAGATAATTCTTTAGCTTCATTGGTATCAGGCGTTTCGACTCTTAATTCACCTGCTTTAGTGACACCTGACAATGCCGCCACAACGGGTGAAACACGGTCAGTTTCAGGCAAGCCTTTTAATAAGTCATTAGCTGCAAACATTTGTCTGGCAAAGACTAACGAATTCAGTTCGATTTTCTTGGCTAGCTGTTCACCACCATCTTCTTCAAAGCATTGGTAAATAACATAGGCATCGTTGGTATTAGTTTTAACAAAACCACCAATATTCAAGTCAGCTGCTCGCTGTTGAATTTCTGCAGCACAATCTTTTTCATAACCTGCACGGCAGAACAAAAATAGGTTTTTCATGGTGAACCTTAAGCTTCAAAACGAGACTCAAGATTGAGTGTCGTTAGTCAGTACAATTAAAAATACAATATTGAGCTGCATTATACGCAACTTTACAGACACTGTGTGAATTGAAGATATAAAAAGCGAAAACAACAAAGCCGCAAAAAGTTGCCTTTGTGCGGCTCTGTAGCAATATTAATCATCAAACATCAAACGATATTAAGCTGACGCTATTAATCCAAAGTGATTCTAAACTTTATCTTCATGCTTAAAGATAGCAAGCGCAAACAGTAACCAACCTAATAACATACAAAGGCCGCCCATTGGCGTTATCGGGCCAATCCATTTAGCCCCTGTGAATGCATAAACATATAGCGAGCCAGAGAACAGTAATATCCCAACAAAGAATAGGCCTGCTGCCCAATTAAGTAATTTTGAAGATATCCAATGCCCAGCAAAAGCGACCGCAATAATCGCAAAGGTATGGTAGAAATGATAATCCACTCCCAGCTTAAAAATAGCCACAAGTTCAGGAGGAGCAATATTTTTAAGTCCATGAGCGCCAAATGCGCCTAAACCAACCGCAAGAAAACCACTCAATGCAGCTAATAGTAACAAGCCTTTTTTCATTTCATTGCCTTTAAAAATTCAACTATCATCAAAAATTATTAAACGTGTAAATCGATAAACTGCTTACATTGCTCAACACAATCTTGCAGATTAGCCTCTAAAGTGGCACCTGACGACTTTCTTGGCTTAAAACTATGATCGCCATCAATAATCCAGCCTAACTTAATGGCATCGCTTAGCGGCCAAAGTGGTATTTCAGTTTTGCCACCAAACTTATCACGCTCTCCCTGTAACACCATCACAGGCACTGAGGCATCATTTATCGGCGATAAACGGGGCTCTCCCCCTTTTAGCGGCACAAATGGATAACCTAAACACATTACTGCCTTGATTCGCTTTTTTACTTGATCAAACTCAGGGTGGATTTCAACTTTGGCGATATCACTTAATTCAGGCGTTGTAATAATAGCTGACATTCTTCCCCCCATGGATTTCCCCATGAGGATAATATTTTCCGTAATTAAGTTGCCCTGTTTGATTTGATGTTCAATATCAACAAGCACTTGTTGATAGTAATTAAGTAACTTAGGCGCTCTATCGGGTGGTCTACGCTTACCGTCTTGCATGTTGGCTTGCATATATAAGAAGTTAAACCGTAAAACTTGCACGCCAGTTTGTGCAAGATCGTTTGCCACTTGCTCCATAAAATCGGAATGCATATTAGCGCCGGCGCCGTGGGCAAAAACCACCAAAGTTTTACTGGGCTTGCCCAATAAAATCGATTCAATGTCTATTTCAGGCGCTGGTGTTAGTCTATTTTCAAGTTTTTTCATTATTGGGCTTATCAGTAATCATGTAGACATAATATTAGGCGAAGCAAATTGCACCGCGCCGAGCTTAACCAGCAAGTAACTCACTACGTGATTCTTCGGCAAACATGTCAACCATCCACTCTCTAAACGCGGCAACTTTACCGAGTTCGGAATGATTTTGCTGACAAACCAAGTAGTAAGCATCTTTGCTCACTAATACTTCTGAGAAAGGACACACTAATCGCCCCGCCTTAATATCAGGTCGAGCAAGCACGCTATAACCTAATGCCACACCTTGTCCATGAGCTGCTGCTTGTAAAACCAATGACGAATGACTGAATATCGGCCCCGAGTTAACATTAATTTCACTAATCCCGCATTGTCTAAACCAAGCTTGCCAATCATGGCGACTTGAGTCATGCAATAAGGTGTGATTTTTTAAATCACTGGGTTTCTCTAATGGTTTAGGGCCATTGAGTAACAAGGGCGAACAAACTGGAATAAGCACTTCATTGCGTAACTTATCAGCGCGAAGTCCAGGCCAATTGCCTTGACCATAATAGATAGCAACATCGACGTCATCAGTTAATGAATCAGCTTCACTATCTACGGCTTTAATCCGCACATCAATGTCTGGATTTTTTTCACTGAACTTCGCCAATCGAGGCACAAGCCATTGAATTGCAAAGCTTGGAGACATACTTACCGTTAATGAACCTATCGCACTTCTTGCTAAAAGGCGGTCCGTAGATTCCCCAAGTTGGATAAAGATATCTTTGATATCGAGAAAATAACTCTGGCCTTCTTCCGTTAATAATAACGAGCGGTTTTTACGGCGAAATAGTTTTAAACCTAAAAAATCTTCTAATGCTTTAATTTGATGACTCACCGCCGCTTGAGTCACAAAAAGTTCTTCTGCCGCACGAGTAAAACTCAAGTGTCTGGCAGCGGCTTCGAAAGCTTTGACCGCGTTCAAAGGTGGCAATCTTCTCGACATAGTGATCAATCTCTCGTTTTTTAATTAGTTTTTCTAATGATTATCGTTATTTTTTGTCGTTTGTAAAGAACACTGTATTCGTTTAAATTATAACCATTGAAATTTAGTGAGTTGGACAATCTCAATATGGAAAAGAGGGAGCGTCCGACAGTATGATTTGTCAGCCCGGAGGCGACCCTTTATGTTTAACTTAAAAAACCTAGCAACTGTAACTTTACTTTCTACTTTCGCTTTTGCAGCTAACGCTACAGATTCAACAATTGATATCAGCGACCTGCAAGCGTCAATGAACGCTGAATTTGAGCAAAGTATGACAGAAATGCAGAACAACGTTGATGTCGATGTTAAAAGCTCATTAGTTGCTGAGAAAGAAGATCAAACAACAGTGACCACAGCAGAAGTTCGCATTGCTGAATAATCTACTGTAAAAACAGATTCAAAAAAACCGCATTAGCCAAATTAATGGTGATGCGGTTTTTTTATGGCCATTTTTTATAGAAAACCACAATATGGGTTCAACTTAAAGTAGCTAACGGCAAACCTTGAGAATAGAAGATAAAAAAATAGCTAGCGGAATACACCACTAGCTATTATTTAATAAGTTTTAAACCGTTATTACTGCAACTTCAATGATCTGCAATTTCAAGCTTCAGGAATAACAAACCTCAGTAATATCAACGCGCCACAATATCTGTATCGCTTACCAAGATGTATATTGCTTAAGGGCGGTACACTTTCACGTTGCTATAACCTTGCTCTGTTAAGTAAAGCGCTTGCAGTTTACTCATTACACCGCGGTCACAATATAAAAGGTAAGTTTTCTCTTTATCTAAATCAGCAAACTGAGTCGCTAACTTAAAGAAAGGAATTTTTAAAATTTCAGTACCTTCGATACTCAGCGGGTTTTGCTCTTCTTCGTCTTGAGCACGGATATCAATAACGATATCACCATTATCAATTGCTTCAACGGTTTCTGTTTCACTGACCGTAGTCTCTACTTTTTCAGCGATTTGCTTAATATCGATAACCACTGCATCATTTACGACGCGATCAATTAAGTCTTCAGTAAATTTAAGCTCTTCCGCTTCAATCTTAGCTAGAACAGCTTTAACTGTTGGCTTTTGCGAAATAACACCACAATATTCAGGTATTGCCTTAGCAAAATCTTCGGTACCAATTTTGCGGCTTTCGTTAATAATGTCTTGCTTATCCATTGTAATAAGCGGGCGCAAGATTAACAGATCAGTACAACGGTCAATTACGTTAAGATTAGTGAGAGTTTGGCTAGATACTTGACCTAAACTTTCGCCAGTCACCAATGCTTGGATACCATACTTGTCAGCAATTTTAGTTGCGGCGCGCATCATGACACGTTTTAAGATAACCCCCATTTGACCGTTATCGATTCTTTCTAAAATTTCTTCAACAACAGGTTCAAATGGCACAGTGATGAAACGAACTTTGTGAGACTCACCGTATTTCTGCCATAGATGATAAGCAACCTGCTTCACACCGATTTCGTGTTGAGCGCCGCCCAAGTTAAAGAAGCAGTAATGGGTACGTGCACCTTTCTTAATAAATTGGTAGCTAGAAACACCTGAATCAAAACCACCAGAGATAAGTGATAACACGTCTTCTTGAGTGGCCATTGGGAATCCACCCAAACCTTCAATACGACGAACAACCATATACAGTTTCTCGTGATCAATTTCTAAATTGACTGTCATATCAGGACTTTTAAGCTTAACGCCTGCGGCTTCAGTGTGCTGATTTAATCCGCCACCCACATAACGCTCAACCTCAATCGAATTAAAGTCATGCTTACCTGTACGTTTTACACGAACACAGAACGTTTTGCCTGCCAATTCGTCTTTATAAACAGGTAGCACTTGCTGATAAATATCATCAATAGAATCGAAGCTGTATTCATCTACTTGAATAACATGGGCAATACCAGGAATACACTCTAGACGTGCAGAAATTGCATCAACTCTGGCTTGTTCATCGCTAGCTACGTGGATCATAATGCGATCCCATTGGCGCTGTACTCTTACGTCTTCATCAACTTTTTTAAGTACATTGCGAATGTTAGTTTCAAGGATTTTAGTAAAACGCATTCTAACGGTTTTACTTTTCATCATGATTTCTGGGTATAGCTTTACGATAAACTTCATTGGATTTCCGCGGGCATCTGGTTCGGTATAAGCCTTATTAAGCAGTAATTTTATCTAGCCAAAAAGACGCTTATGGCATTCATATTAGTGACTAAAAAGGCATAAAAAACGATGACTGGACAGTGACCAGCCATTTAAGGGCGGGATTATAGCAAAAATTGACTATTAACCAAACACATTAAATAGCAATACCTAGGCGAGAGCGCATTTGGGTTTATAAACTAGAAAACATCAAAAAAGCCGCGTTAATAAAAGTGAATCACAATTATTAAAACGGCCTTTTATAGTCTGCGTAAAACTCGTTTAAAATCATTTAAATCAACAAAAACGAACTCGAAAAATATCCGATTGTAAACTGATATAATTGATTAATCCGCGCCCTTTATTGCTGCGGGATAGCTTCAATTTCTCTCGACTCTTTTGCTTTACCTTGCTCAATAGAAATTTCAACGCGGCGATTTCTACTGCGATTTTGATTAGAGTCATTGGGGACTAGTGGCGAGTTTGATGCCATGCCAACCACTCTCATTCTCGCCTCATCAAAACCTTTCACTTTCGCAAGTTCGTGAGCCACAGCAACCGCACGCTTACTCGATAAATCCCAGTTAGAACTATAAAGCTCATTACTGATATGCATGCCATCGGTATGTCCTGAGACAGTAATGATCCCCGGAACATCTTTGAGCAAGTCACCAATAGAGCGGACAACAGGTTTAAATCGCGGCTGTAAGAAACCAGAGCCTGAGGCAAATGAACCTTTCTCTCGAATTCGAATTATGATTTGTTGACCTAATGATTCGATTTCAATTGCACCATCAACAATCTCTTCGTTGAGTTTCTCGGCCATCTTTTTAACTTGATCGTTAATGTTTTCTTGCTCTGATGATGACTGAGATTCTTGTGCTTGAGCTTGCTGTTGTGCTGTAGCAGCTGCATTACCGCCTCTGTTTTCACCTTGTTGTTTTTGCACACCGCCCGCACTGGCATCATCACCCGCTTGATACTCAATGGTTTGTTGGGTCATTTCATTGGTTTGCTGATTAATAATTTCAATCGGTGTCGGATCAGGTTTACCAGGTCGAAACTCCAATGCGATGACTGACGTTCCTTTAGGAATATCTTTTACTTCCACTTTATTTTGTACGCCAAATGCGTACTTCATCGAGCCAGCAATTTGTTTGAACTTCATCACATCCATTTCAGAGAATGCTAGCAGTAGAACGAAGAAACACATCAACAACGACATCAGGTCAGCAAATGTCGCTAACCACAATGGCGCTCCAGGCGGTGGACAATCACACTTGGCCTTCTTAGCCATGAGTTATTCTCCGTCCGTTGTATCAATTTGACGTGATTTTTCAGATAAGTAGTTTTTAAGGAAACCTTCGATTACACGCGGGTTTTGGCCATCTTGAATCGCTAATACGGCATCCATAATCAAATTACGGTTGAGCAATTCTTCACTCATTCTTAATTGAAGTTTATCGGCAATCGGGATCGCAATCATGTTCGCAATTATCGCGCCATAAAGCGTTGTTAACAAAGCAACGGCCATTGATGGACCAATCGATTTAGGATCATCCATATTAGATAACATGGCAACGAGGCCAATCAAGGTACCGATCATCCCCATTGCTGGCGCAACATCACCTAGAGACTTAAATATACCAACACCGGTTTTATGACGTTCTTCAGTAAGTGCAATATCTTTTTCTAAGGCTTCACGAACCACATCGCCATCATGTCCATCGACCAACATATCAACGGCTTTCTGCATAAAGCTATTAGTGATTTGAGCCTCTTCTAATGCCAAAAATCCACCTTTACGGGCAGCATCAGCCATATTAACCGATTGTTCGATTAAATCTTCTGGCTTATCGATTTTAAACATAAAAGCTTTAGCGCCAATTTTAACAGCACCCAGAAATTGCTTTAAATTGTACTTCATCATTACAACGAACAATGAACCAATAAATACAATCATCACTGATGGCACATCAACAAATATTGAAATACCGCCACTGCTGACCATAGACCCAATAATAAAAGCAAAGGCTCCGATTAAACCTATTAGGGTTGCTAAATCCACAATGTCTCCTTGATTGCAGTCTTATAATGCTGCCTACTGATTAAAACCGTAAAATGGTTAACCGTCTTATCGATATTAATGTAACACCCTGAGTGTCAGTGATAATAGTTCAATTACTAAAAAAACACTCGATAGCCAGCATTCTTTAAAAAAATAGCCAGTGGTGTAAAAAAATCAATCAATTCCACGGTATAAAAAGCATTTTCAATATAACTTATGAATAATACTTGTCGATGAAGGAAACTGGCATTCGTTATAGTTATCGGTCAAACTTAGCCCAAGTTTAGAGTTATTTTACTCATTGTATAATTTTTCAGTCACAAAGCGTGCTATTGAGCAAATAAACTACGACTCAATTTGACCCTTAGCTCGCCCTGATATACTTTGTTCTGCGCACAACATAAGGAAACATTATTGTGGCAAAAAAACCTGAGAATCTTAGTTTTGAAGAGTCCTTATCGGAGCTTGAAAACATTGTTGCAGATCTTGAGCAAGGTGAAGTCACATTAGACAGTGCCCTCAAACAATTTGAGCGTGGAATAAAGTTGGTTCGCCAAAGCCAATCCAAGCTTGAACAAGCACAACAGAAAGTATCCATCTTATTAGATGAAGATGATACTAACCTGAGCCCATTTACCGTTGAAGGCGAATAAGTGTTAGCCCAAGCAATTGAAAAGTATCAACAACGCGTCGATAACGTTCTGAGAAATAAACTTGCAGAACTCGACGATAGTGCCCCTGAATTAAAAGCAGCGATGAGCCATGGGGCTTTATTAGGCGGCAAACGAATTCGCCCTTTTATGGTTTACAGCATTGGCGAAATGTTAGGCGCAGATTTAGCTTTACTAGATAATGCAGCTGCAGCCATCGAATGTATCCATGCTTACTCATTAATTCATGATGACTTACCAGCGATGGATGATGATGCCCTTCGCAGAGGCAAACCCACTGTTCATATCGCTTTTGATGAAGCCACAGCCATTCTTGCTGGTGATGCATTACAAACATTGGCTTTTGAGCTGATATGCCAGCCAAATGACAACATATCGGCGCAGCAACAATTAGCAATGGTCACCGCGTTAGCAAAAGCATCAGGTTATAGTGGTATGTGTGGCGGTCAAGCAATTGATCTCAGCTCAACAGACAAACGTATCAACCTTGAACAGTTAACCCAATTACATAATAAAAAAACCGGTGCGCTGATCAGTTGTGCTGCAGAGTTGGCTTTAATTGCTGCTAATGCAAGTCAAAAAGAACAACGGATTATTAGAGAGTTCGCCGCTAATATCGGCTTAGCTTTTCAAGTTCAAGATGACATTTTAGACATCACATCTAGCACTGAAGAGTTAGGTAAGCCCCAAGGCAGTGATGAAGAAGCGAACAAGAGTACTTTTCCTCGCTTGCTTGGACTGCAAGGTGCAAATGAATGTGCCGAGCAACTAATTAACGATGCACTATCAGCGCTGGCAAATTTAACCTACAATAGCCAGTTAATTGCAGACTTCGCCCGCTATATCATTGCGCGAAGATTATAAAAGAGACAGTTTATCTCCTTATGAGTTTCGATAATTCTCAATTTCCGGTATTGGCACAAGCTAATACGCCTGAAGATTTAAAAAAGCTGCCTCAAGGCATGCTGCCACAACTGTCTGATGAGCTAAGACAATTCTTGCTAAAATCAGTCAGCAACTCGAGTGGCCATTTTGCTTCAGGCTTGGGTACTGTTGAATTAACAGTAGCGCTTCACTATGTCTACAACACGCCATTTGATCGCGTGGTTTGGGATGTAGGACATCAAGCTTACCCACATAAAATCTTAACGGGTCGTCGAGACCAGATGCACACTATTCGTCAAAAAAATGGATTGCATCCTTTCCCTTGGCGCGAAGAAAGTGAATATGACACATTCAGTGTTGGTCACTCTGGCACTTCTGTCAGTGCGGCATTAGCCATGGCTGTTGCTGCTGAAAAAGAGCAGAAAGATCGTAAAGTCGTTGCTGTTATCGGTGACGGTGCAATGACTGGCGGCATGGTATTTGAAGCCATGAACCACGCAGGTGACTTACACAATGACATGTTAGTTGTGTTAAATGACAACGAGATGTCAATCTCTGAAAACGTCGGTGCATTAAACAACCATTTAGCCCAATTGATGTCAGGCCGTTTTTACACCACCATTCGTGAAGGTAGTAAAAAAGTGCTTAAGGGCATGCCTGTCATCAAAGAAATGGCAAAGCGCACTGAAGAACACCTTAAAGGCATGGTTGTACCAGGGACTTTATTTGAAGAACTTGGCTTCAACTATATTGGCCCAATTGACGGTCACGATGTTGATTCTTTAGTTGAAACCTTACGCAATATGCGTGATCTTAAAGGACCACAAATATTGCATATCATGACCAAGAAAGGTCGTGGTTATGAGCCAGCAGAGAAAGATCCTATTGGCTGGCACGCAGTACCCAAATTTGACCACACTCAGTTTAGAAAACCTAAAGCGAAACCTAGCTCACCGACCTTCTCACAAGTGTTTGGTAAGTGGCTTTGTGACGTAGCTAAGGAAGATGAAAAACTGTTAGCCATTACACCTGCCATGCGTGAAGGTTCAGGAATGGTTGAGTTTTCGCAAAAATTCCCTAAACAATACTTTGATGCCGCGATTGCTGAGCAACATGCTGTTACCTTAGGTGCGGGTTTTGCTTGTGAAGGCTTTAATGCTGTTGTGGCCATTTATTCTACCTTCTTGCAACGTGGTTATGACCAAATCATTCATGATGTGGCCTTACAACGTTTACCGGTATTATTCGCCATAGACCGTGGCGGTATCGTTGGCGCTGATGGCCCAACCCACCAAGGCGCATTTGATTTAAGTTTCTTACGCTGCGTACCTAACATGGTGATAATGGCACCGTCTGATGAAGATGAATGTCGTCAGATGCTATATACAGGTTATCGTTATAAAGCAGGTCCTACAGCTGTTCGTTACCCTCGCGGTAGTGCCACAGGTATCGAGCAAACTGAAGTGATGACTGAAATACCCATCGGTAAAGGTGTCATTAAACGACAAGGCGCTGATATTCAAAGCACAAGCAAGAAAAGCAGTATTGCCATTGTGAACTTCGGAACCACTTTAGCTGCTGCTCTTGAAGCTGCAGAAGCCTTAGATGCTACCGTTGCAGATATGCGCTTTGTTAAGCCTCTAGATGAAGCACTACTGGCTGAACTTGCCAATAGTCATGATATTATCGTCACGCTTGAAGAAAACGCCATTATGGGCGGTGCTGGTAGTGGTGTGATTGAAGCATTACAGAAAATGAAAATCATTAAGCCTGTGCTGCAAATCGGCCTGCCAGATGAGTTCATCAAACATGGTGCGCCTGATGAAATTATTCAAGAATTAAAGCTTGATGGCGCTGGCGTGCTAGAGCAGATTAAGCAATATATTGGCTAAGCTTCAATATTATTAGCAAAACACAAAAAAAGGACTGCAATTGCAGTCCTTTTTTATACTTGAGGTTTGATTAATACCTATTAACCACCATCAATTATTCAGCCTCAAGTTTAGGCATTATGATAATGCGTAAACTTGGGAGCCTAAGCGCTAAATCTATGTGCTAAATCTAAGTACTAAATC